>NZ_JBQSYL010000002.1:0-204860 GCF_052379245.1 Glutamicibacter sp. AOP12-B1-11
CCAACGGATCGCTGGCTGCTGCCGTAGGCACCTCACTGTTTCGAGCCTTGACGGGATTTCTGCTCGCGGTGGTCATCGCGACTCCGATTGCCTTGCTGCTGGCGCATCAGCCACTGGCCCGCCAGGGCATCGGGCCGCTGATTTCGGCGATGCAGGTGCTTCCATCTATTGCCTGGGTTCCGGCGGCCATCATTCTCTTCGGGTTGAGCAATGCGACCATCTACACGGTTCTCTTGCTGGGCGCGGTTCCCTCGATTATTAATGGGTTGCTCTCCGGAATCGACCTGATCCCGCGGCAGTACCGGGCGCTGTCCACGGTGCTCGGCGCAAATAAACGCCAGCATATCTGGCATGTCGAACTGCCTGCCGCCTTGCCAGGATATGTTGCCGGGCTCCGGCAAGGGTGGGCTTTCGCCTGGCGGTCATTGATGGCCGCGGAACTCATCGCCGTGGGCGGATCGCTGGCACTCGGAGTGGGCTCGTTGCTGCAACGAGGTCGCGACCTGGCGGACCTCCCCTTGGTGATGTTGGTCATATTGGTGATCTTGCTCGTCGGCGTACTCATCGAACTTTTATGCTTTGCCCCCTTGGAGCGCAAGCTCTTGCGCGACCGGGGAATGAATCGAACTGGAGGAAATAATGGCTAAGGGAAAAATAACCCTGATTGGTGGCGGCCCGGGGGATCCCGAGCTGATCACCGTGGCCGGATATAAGGCCCTTTTGGCAGCGGATGTGGTGCTCGCCGATCGGCTTGGTCCCACCGCACTGTTGGCGGACCTTGCCGAGGACGTCCAAGTTATTGATGTCGGGAAAGCCCCTGGTTGCCACGTCAAAACCCAGGATGAAATCAACGAGCTACTAGTCAAGTACGCTTCCGAAGGGCTTGACGTGGTTCGCTTGAAGGGCGGCGACCCGTTTGTTCTGGGCCGCGGAGGTGAAGAAATGCTATTCGCCGCGGAGCATGGAATTTCGACTCGTGTCATTCCGGGAATCACCAGTTCCATTTCGGTGCCTGCCGCGGCGGGAATTCCGGTGACGCATCGGGGCGTGGCTGCCGGGTTCACGGTGATCAGCGGCCATGACGATCTCACCGACGTCCCGCTGCGCGCCGATCACACGCTAGTAGTGCTGATGGGGGTGTCTAATCTGCCACAAATCGTTGAGACTTTGCTTACCCGTGGCTTAGCGTCAAGTACGCCAATTGGGATAGTTGAGCGAGGTTACTCACAGACGCAGCGGACAACTATCGGTACGCTAGAAGAGATTGTAGTGCGCGCCCGCAAGGCCGCCGTGGCGAATCCGGCCGTCATCGTGATCGGTGACGTTGTTCGTCTGGCACCTGAAGCTTCAACCCAGTTGGTTGGACTTCAGCCGCTGGACACCGTCGACGCCGCAGCGTCGGCCTCATTCGCTGACTAAGAAAGTAGATGTTGTTTGATGAGTGAAATTCACGTACCTGGACATTTGACCTCCCGCGCCCTGCGCGTTGCCATAGTCGGTGCCGGTCCTGCAGGCATCTACGCAGCAGACCTGCTCAATAAGAGCCAGCCTGTGTCCTCCGGCGAGTTGTCCCTCAAGGTGGACCTCTTCGACGAGCTTCCAACCCCGTTCGGCCTGATTCGCTACGGCGTATCCCCGGACCACCCGCGCATTAAGGGCATCATCACCGCCCTGCACAAGGTGCTGAATAATGACTGGATCAACTTCTACGGAAACGTTGGCCTGGGTCGCGACATCAGCCTGGAAGAACTCCACGAACGCTATGACGCGGTCATCATTTCAACCGGCGCCCAGAAGGACGCAGACCTGAACATCCCAGGTGTTGAACTTGCTGGATCCCATGGTGGCGCGGACTTCGTGTCCTGGTACGACGCACACCCGGATGCCGATAAGAACTGGGACCTGTCGGCCAAGGAAGTTGCCGTGATCGGCAACGGCAACGTCGCGTTGGACGTGGCCCGTATCCTCTCCAAGCACGCGGACCAGCTGCTGGAAACCGAGATCCCGGCACATATTTTCGAACAGCTCAATGACTCGGCAGTCACCGACGTGCACGTCTTCGGTCGCCGTGGCCCGGCACAGGTGAAGTTCACCCCCTTGGAATTGCGCGAACTGTCGCACTCCAAGGACGTTGATATCGTCCTGTACGAAGAGGACTTCGACTTTGACGAAGGTTCGGAAGAAGCGATCCGAACCAGCAACCAGACCAAGACCATGGTGGCCACCCTGACCAACTGGTTGATCGAACAGGAGGAGCGCGAGGAAGCCAGCAGCGCTTCACGCCGCCTGCACCTGCACTTCTTGCAGTCTCCGGTTGAAGTCCTCGGCGAAGATGGCAAGGTCGTCGGCCTGAAGCTTGAGCGCAATGAACTCGACGGAACCGGCAACGTCAAGGGTACCGGCGAATTCGTCGAATACCCGGTCCAGGCCGTTTACCGTGCGGTGGGCTACTTCGGCTCTGCCGTGGATGGCATCGAATACGATGGCAAGCGCGGCGTGCTGCCAAACGTCGAAGGCCGTGTGCTGGACGCTAGCGGCACCCACATCGACGGCTTGTACGCGACCGGCTGGATCAAGCGTGGACCAATTGGCTTGATCGGCCACACCAAGGGCGATGCCCTGGAGACCATCAACCACCTGTTGTCGGACCTGGGCAGCCTTCCGGTCCCAACCTCCGATCAGAGTGCAGCCGAACTCCTGGAATCCCGTGGCGTGGACTACGCAGACTGGGAGGGCTGGATGAACCTGGACGAACAGGAAAAGGCTCTGGGCGCTGCCGCAGGCACCCTCGAAACTCGCTTCGGTGAAATCACCCGCGACCGCATCAAGGTCGTCGAGCGCAACGACATGCTGGAGTTTGCTCGAGCAAAAAAATTAGCTAAGAGCCTGTAATAACCAGACAGGTTCAGGAATAACTGGCACTCGATGATCTTTTGATCATCGAGTGCCATTTTCCTTTAACCAGTGGTGACCTTCGCTGCGCAGATTCCGGAAGGGTTGGGAGAAGTGCTTTCCAGACTTCGTGGTGGTTATTGAGGCATTTGGCACGACTCAGGGGAGGGACAATTGTCCCTCCCCTGAGCTCCAGTCCTTGCACAGACTTCCTTTAGGCTGCGGTCTTTTCGACCGGCTCAACCCTGGCGCCTGCCGGAACGCTGCGGCGAAGCATGACGAACAGCAAGATCATTCCTGCGGTCAGGGCCATGTGTCCAAGCCCGGCGATGCCGGAGATCATCTTGGATGATTCAAGGCCCAGCACGGTGAGCATGCCGTGGGTGACCTGCATTCCTGCGGTCAGGATTACTCCGGCGTTGTAGGTGCCAAGGAACCAGGCATACAGCTTGCGGTGGGCACTGAGGTTGAAGGCCTTCTCCAACAGCAGGACCAGCAAGGTGACGATGAATCCAAGGACCAGCAAGTGGGTGTGAACCACCGACAGCTGCGTCCAGCCGCCTTCGGGGAATTCATTGATCTTGGTGAATTCGCGGTAGAAGAGTCCGGAAGCAACGCCTACGAGCATGTAGGCAAAGGCAATGTTGATGAGCTTACGCATGAGTTTCACTTTCAATGAGTTCGACATTCGAAGAATTTTCGGGGGTAATGCTGGTGCCGCGGTATCCGAAGACCGGCGACTTGGCGCGGCCCAGCAAGATGAACAGCGCCGGCAGGAGCAAGGTTCGCACCACGAAGGTGTCCAACAGAACCCCGAGGCCAACGATGAGGCCAAGCTGGCCAAGAACCATCAGCGGCAGACTGGACAGCGCGGCGAAAACGCCGGCCAAGACCACGCCGGCACTGGTGATCACGGCGCCGGTCCGGCTCGTTGCGTTGACGATCGCTTCATCCAGCGGCAGCCGGGCCGCATCTTGCTTGACGCGTTGGGTCAGGAAGATCGTGTAGTCAACACCCAGCGCGACCAGGAAGACGAAGGCCAGCAGCGGTACCTGGACATCCAAGGCGGCCGTGTCGAAGACCATGGAACCGAGCAAGGAACCCAAGCCAACCGCGGCCGCAGCACTGAGCAAGTTAGTCAGCGACAACACCAGCGCCGTGCGGAATTTGCCGGTAACTACCCAGAGCATCGCCAGGCACACAAGCACGATCAGCGGTGCGATGACCGCGAAGTCACGCAGGTGGCTTTGGTGCGCGTCATAGGCTTCGGCAATGGATCCACCGACCAGCGCCTCGGCGCCGGAAACCTGATTCAATGCGTTGCGCAGCGACTGGACCAGTTCAAAGCTCTCGGGAGAGCCGGATTCGCTGTTGCCGATAACCATCACGCGTTCAAGCCCGGAGTCCGGTAGCGCAGGCAGCAGGTTGGCGCGCTCCACGCCTGGCACCTTTCCGGCTACCGCGGCGACCGCTTCTCCGGTACCAGGTTCTGCCAGGATCGTAAGCGGGGAGGTTTCACCGATCGGGAAGTGCTCGGCGAGCCGTTCGGTGGCGGAAGAGGATTCGGTGGCGCTCCGGAACTGCTCGGTCTGGCGTAGCCCCACGTTGGTTGCCCCGAGCGCGGAAGCGAGGACCACCAAGATGAGGACCAGCGCCGACAGGTTCACTACCGGACGCTTGATGACCGCGGCGGCGGCCTTGCCCCATAGGGAGCGCTTTGCCGCAGCTTGATCCGGTCGGGGGATCAAAGGCCAGAACACCTTGCGGCCGCATAGCGCCAGCAGTGGGGTGAGGACGAACAGGTTGAACGCGGCGGCGATCAGCAGCCCGGCGGCGCAGGCAATTCCCAATCCGCGCGTGTCGTCCATAACCGCCAGTGCCAACGATGCCAGGGCGAAAACCACGGTCAGGTTCGAGGAGACAATCGCTTCGAAGCTATTGCGCCAAGCGCTCGCGAGCGCGGCACGGTGATCGGCGTGCTGATGCAGTTCATCGCGGTAGCGTGAAATCAGCAGCAGCGCATAGTTGGTGCCGGCGCCGAAGACCAAGACGCTCAGTACACCAGAGTCGAAGTGCAGATTCAATGGCTGGCTAAGTGCGTTGGCGATGAGGCTCGCGCTGCGGTCGGCCAAGGCCACCACGATCAGTGGAATCAGCCAGAGGATCGGGGAGCGGTAGGTCAGGATCAGCAACACCGCAACGATGCCGATGGTTACCGCAAGTAGCGTGAAGTCGGCTCCGGCAAAGGTGGCCGACAGGTCGAGCCCGAACGCTGGCGCGCCGGAGACCTCAATCAAGAATCCCGAATGATTGTGTGCGCTGATCTGTTCACGCAACTCGGTAACGAGCTGCCGGTCGGCGTCGGTTCCCGCGCTGTCCCAGGAAGCCGTGAGCAAGGAGAGCCGGCCGTCTTCGCTGGGCAGTGGCTTGGAGATCTCCACGGGAAGCGCGGTGCTCAGCTTGCCCGAGATTGCTTCAAGGCCCTTGAGGTCGTTGCTGCTGAGCCTGTGCTGATCGCCATGGCCTGCGACGAGCAATGCGGATTCCTTTCCGGAGTCGGGAATCTCTTCCAGAAGCTTTTCGACCTGGGCCGAATCGGAACCGCTGACCAGCGTGCTGGTGCTGCGTTCGGCGGCCGGCGCGGAGCTTAGCAAACCGAAAACTGCGAGGATGACAGCGAGCGCCCCGAGCAACCACAGGCGCGCACCGCGCCTTGAGGTGAGCGAGTTCGCTAGCGAAGTGAGGACTGGATGTTTCATACTTCTAGTCAATGCCAAATATGGGTTTGGCGAATCGTGGAAGCGTTCGAACTGCATGTCAACCGTTCGGTTGATACCGCAGGAGTTTGCTGGTTGCTAAATTAGTCCGTGATTGCGTGCGGCCTGCACCGCTGCGGTGCGGGTAGGGGCCTGAAGCTTGTCGAAAATATGCACCAAATGGGTCTTCACCGTCGCCTCGGAAACGAAGAGCGTACGCGCAATTTCGCGGTTGCTCGAACCGGTGGCCAGATGCTTGAGCACTTCTGTTTCTCTGCTGGTCAAGGTAATTTTTGGTTTGCGCAGACCGGCAACGACGCGTTGAGCCATCTCGGGAGCCAGTACCGTGTATCCGGCAGCCGCTTGGCGTACCGAGTCGATGATGGTTTGCGCGGCGACGTCCTTGAGCAGATACCCCGCGGCTCCGGCTTCGATGCACTGCAGGATCTCGGCATCTTTGTCGAAGGTGGTCAAGATGAGGACCTGTGGCGGATTTGGCAGCGCACGCAAGGCAGCGGTTGTCGCGACGCCGTTCATTCCCTCACCCAGTCGGAGGTCGCACAACACGACGTCCACCGGATTTTTGGTGGCCAAGCCGACCGCTTCTTCTCCACTGCCTGCCTCGCAACGTACGGTAATTTCGTCGTAGTTCGCGAATAGCGCGCGCAGCCCGGTGCGCACGATCGGATGGTCGTCAACCAGCATCAGATTAATCAATTGCCCGCCTCTGGGTTCTTCAATGGGACATAAGCCGACAGTGCGGTACCTTCGCCCAAGGTGCTTTCAATATCTAGCCCGCCACCTAATTCGCGTAGCCGTTGGCGCATGGCGGGCAATCCGAATCCTCCGGATTCGAGGTTCTTGCCGAGGGTAGATTGCCAGTTGCTCAGGTTGAATCCAATGCCATCATCAACGATATCGAGTCTGATGGCGTCTCCCGTGTCGACTAGCGAAACGACGGTTTTAGCGGCTTTCGCATGCCGGCGTACGTTGGCGAGCGCGGACTGAGCGGTGCGCAGCAGCGCCACCTGTATGCCCGGATCCAACACGGGGAGTTCGGCATCTACGCGCAGTTCGCTGGATACCGAGCTGTCCTTTTCGAAATCTACCAGCATGCGTCGCAAGGCCCCGGCCAGGGCTTGCGAATCTAGTTCGCTGGGCGACATCGCGGTAATGATTCTACGCAGGTCGGTGAGTCCTTGACCGGAGAGCGCCTCGATCCGGTCCAGGGCCTGGAAAGCTTGCGGGGCTTGTTGGGAATCCAGGGCCGCCTTGGCATGAAGGCCTATGGAAGACAGCTGCTGGGCTATGGTGTCGTGGATTTCTCGTGCTACGCGGGTGCGTTCGGCTAGGGCGCCGGCCTCATGCTGGGAGCGGGCCAGCTCTTCTTGGAGGTCTGCCATTTCCTGATGGGCGCGCAGCAGTGAGGAGACCAGTTCATTGCGCTCGGCGATGTCGCTTTCCAGTTGCAGGTAACCGCGCGAGATGCCCCAGGCGAAGGTTCCGCCGACTAGCGGGCCGACAATTCCAGAAGCCGTGGTTTCTCCCTGATGGAGGAACGGGGCTACGACCGTCACCACGTAGACCGCAGCGGACCACAGCACAGATAGCCCCAGGGCTAGCTGGTGTCCGATGAGCAGCCAGAGACTGAACGCCAGCCACATGAATTCCGGTGAGGCCACCATGCCTAAAGCCCAGATGGCCAACAAGACCGCCAACCAGTATCCAGGAAGTTTGGTGCTTCCCTTGGATCTCAACACGACAAATCCGAAAAGATACCACAGGCCGAATAGCGTGGCCGCTGCGACGGCTAGCCAGGTGCCGGAGGTTGGACTGGAGATGGCTCGCAGCAGTGCGACGAGCAGGAGCACCGCGGTGATCAGGTGTTGGCCCCAACGCAGTGCGCGCACAGAGAGTGCGCGTTGCTTGGAAATCCTTTCCGAAGACTTCCCCCAGCCCCATGCCGAAGTTACGGTGCCGTCAGCGGTGTCCATGGTAGCCCCACCGTCCCGACAACTTCTGCCTTGCACAAGAATTCATGTCTTTGACTCTATCTAAACGGAGAGCCACGTGGCTCTACGGCACGATTTTGATCTCGCGGACACCAGCGCTCAATTCGGGCTCCACCAGTTCTTTAGTTCCGATTCATGTCGCGTTTGGCAGGGCGTAGTTTCGATCAGGGATCGTGGCAGAAGTCCCGTTGAGAAAATAAGGAGATATCTGAGATGAAACTACGTTCCCTCGCAGCAGGCGCGTTGGCCGCCTGCTTAGCCACAACTGCACTGAGCCCCGCAATGGCAGCGCCCAAGGGTGATCAGGACGAGACCATCTTGATCGGTCACCGTGGCGCCGCTGGGGTGGCCCCGGAAAACACGCTCGCAGCGATAGACGCCGGCAGCCGTTCAGGTGCCCAATTCGTTGAGATCGATATCCAGCTCTCCGCCGACGGGGTCCCGTTCATCTTCCACGACAATACCCCCGCCCGCACCACCAATGTGGCCGAGGTCTTCCCCGGCCGCGAAGATGACCCAATCACCTCCTTCACCTGGGCTGAGCTGCAGCAGCTTGACGCAGGTTCATACTTCTCCGCGGAGTTCACCGGCGAAGGAATCCCTCACTTCGACGCGGTTGCAGATGCGCTGAACGGCGAAACCGGTGTGTTTATCGAGATCAAGTCGCCAGCTAATTCTCCTGGGGTCGAGCAAGTGGTCGCCGACTACCTGGCCACCGATCCGCAGTGGAGCGCATTGGAAGAATCCGGAAAGATCGAGGTGCTCAGCTTCGATGCGACGTCGAACAAGAAGTTCGCAGAAATCGCTCCAGAGGTTCCATTGCAGCAGCTGGTAGGAACCGTTCCAAGCGAATCCGAGTTGGCAGAAATTTCCGCTTTCGCCGATTCCTTCGGAACCAACTACCGCACCCTGGATAAAGCCGGCGCGCAGCGTGTGAAGGATGCGGGCCTGGGCTTGGGCGTGTATACGGTGAACTCTGCCGAAGCCGCGCAGGCTTCGTTGGATCTTGGCGTGGAACGCCTGACCGGTGATTTCCCCCGGGAGATTCAGCGTCATTTGAAGGGGCAGAAAATTTTCCCATCGAATAACGGTGTGGTCATTGGCGATTCGGTCAACGACGTTCCGGGCAATGATCTCCAGGCCGAGACCGGCGAGCATGTGGTGCTGAGCAACACCGGCAAGCGCACCATCGACGTCTCCGGCTACCTCGTTCGAGACGCTGGAAATAACCTGTTGCCGGTTGGTCAGGGGTACGTGCTGGAACCGGGCGACGAGCTGCGCGTGTACACCGGTCCGGGCACCAACGCGGAAGACGCCTACTATAACGGCGGCACCGCCAACGTGCTGAACAACGGCGGCGATTCGCTGGCCCTGTGGACCGCGGACGGAAAGCTGGCCGATACCTTCTCCAACTAGTTCCGGGAATGGCTGTTCCCCGGGCAGAGCATGAGGCATGCTCTGCCCGGGGAACAGCGCCGTTTAGTTGGTGAACACGTTGTCCCAGAGATACTGTTCGCCGACTACCGGAAGTCCATAGTCGCGTGCCTTGCGCGCCTTGCCGGATAGCGAATCCGGGTCGGCCGCCACCAGCATGCTGACTTTCTTTGTTACCGCGGCGTGTGGCTGGTAACCAGCTTGGGTTAGCAGGGATTCTATCTCCGCGCGCGGACGGCTCATATCGCCGGTCAACACAATGAGGCTCCCGGGTTCCAAGCGCTTTTGAACCACACCGGGGCTTTGCGCGGCGGCCTTGGAATCACCGCGGGCGGGAGTAAGCAATGCCTGCTCTAGCGTGGCTTGGCTGACGCCCAATAATTTGGCTACCTGTTGCAGATCCGAGCGTTCGGCACCGGTGAGTACCCCGTCATGCCACGCCGCGGTCACCAATGAATCGAAGTAATTCAGGTGAAGTTCCACCGCCCGAGCCCGATCGATCCCCAAGGAGCCTGCCAGGTCAACAAGTTGCGCTTGCTCATGGGCCGAGAGGTAGCGGTCGATCAACGCTTGATCCAGCACGGCAAGATAGTCGTCGAATTGCTCCGCGCCGGTCATTTCGGGCAGGCGCTGGACCAAGCGCTCTAAAAACTGCTCCGCCGAGGCGCTATCGCCGACGCTTCGTTTTGCCGGGGCGAGCAGAACTTCCGGGGCCTTCCTCCGCCATCGTGTGCTGGCGGCTTGCTCCAAGCGCTGGTCCCAGTCGGGCAGCGTTGGCTCTAGCTCCAGGTACCGTGAGAGCAATACCGCCGTTGCTTCGGCATCACCCGCGGCGCTGTGCGCCTGCTGCAAGGTAATGCCAAAGGAGTCGCAGCAGTCTTGCAGGGATCGTCCGGCTCCTTGCAGGAACTGGTGGGACATGCGCATGGTGCACAGTCCCCGGGGCAAGTAGAAGTCTGGAAGCGAGCGCCCTGCTCGGGCAAACTCTGCTTCGAGGAATCGCGCGTCGAAGGATAGGTTGTGGGCGACCGCCACGGTGCCAGAAAGCCGCCACTCCAACTCGTCTGCAATCTGCTCAAAGCTGGGAGCCTGCAGCACGTCGCGGGCCTGAATTCCATGGATGCTTTGCTTGCCAAGGTCCCGTCCGGGATTGACCAGTGTTTCCCAACGGTCAACGATCTGTCCTTGGCGATCCATGGTCAGCACAGCAATCTCGGCGATTCGATCGTGCGCACCGGGAAATAGCCCGGTGGTTTCGGTGTCTATTACCGCGAAAAGCCCGTGATCCATTTCCCGCCCCCATATTTTGTCTCCTGAATCCAAACTAGCCGGAGACATGGCGGCAATACTAGTGCAGGCTGTCCCGGCCAGCCACCGGCTCGCTAGCCCGGCTGGTCGGTGAGGATCACCAATTGGGCGGTGGCACGGGTCATCGCAATGTACCTGTGCACTGCTCCAGAAATTCCCGGGCCGAAATTCTCCGGGCGGTTGAGGACCACCAGGTCGAATTCAAGTCCCTTGGCTTGTTCTGGGTTCAACGCGCGGATCCGGTCCGTGTCGTTAAAGCCCGGGTCGCCAATGACTACGCCGACCCCGAGCGGGTGATTCTGCTGCCACCGCCGCACAAGGTCCTGTTGCTGATCAGGTCTGGCGTAAATGACCGCCGCACCATCGGTTCGGATCGAGGTGGGCACGTTTGCATCTGGCAGTTGCTCACGAATCACCGATTCGGCTGCGTCCATGATCTGTTCGGTGGTGCGGTAGTTCACGCTTAACGAGGCAACACGGCAACGGGAAATGCCCGCTTGCGCCAGACGCTGTTCCCATGTTTCGGTGAACCCGCCAGCGGCTTGGGCTCGGTCGCCGACGATCGTCAGGCTCCCTGATGGGCAGCGCCGCCGCACCATGGCCCACTGCGCTTCGGTGAGATCCTGCGCCTCGTCGATGATGATATGTGCGAACGGCCCAGCCAAGGCGTCCGGGGACGGTTCTGCTTCGGTGCGCTGGCGAATCAAGGTCTCTTGAAGGTCCGCATGGCGCAGCTGGGATGAGAGATCTTCCATATCGTCTGCGGCAGAAATTAAATCATCGATAACCTGGCCCATCAGGTCCCGTTCGGAGGCCAGCCGGGCCTCGTGTCGACGCGCCGCTGCCTCAAGGTCCGGATCGCCCACCAGGAAACGCGCGGCATCTAGTAACGGCCCGTCTTCGACGGTGAACAGGCTCGGATCCTTGCGGAGCAAGAGTTCGGATTGCTCATCGGTGAGCCACGGTGCGCTGTAGCGCAGCAGCGCCGGGATGGAGTACAGCGCGCTCAGCAGTTTTGCCGGATCCAATAGCGGCCAGTGCGCTTCGAAGGCTTGTGCCAACTGGACGTTCTGGGCCAGTTCCCTCCGGACTTGCTCCTCGGGTGCGCAGCCTTCGGGAAGCTGTTCGAGCAGGATTTCTTCGAGCGCCTCTCGAATCTGCAGCCGGGACTCGTTGTGGTTGTTGCCCGGCTCGACCGCCGCGAAGGCATTCTCCCAGTGCTGCACCGTCAACCGCAGATCGGCCCACCGGGTCTCGACGAGCAGATCTTGGGCTGGTGGCTGTTCGAATACGCTCACCGCCCGGCGCAGGGATGACAGCATGGTTCCCGAGTTCTTCAGCGTCGCTACCTCGCTGGAGGGTTCGGTTTGCGCCGCGCGAATTTCGGGAACCATTGCCTGCAAGGTGGAGACGAGCACGTCTTCCTCGCCGAGGTTTGGCAGAATATCTGCGACGTAGGCGGTGTAGGCATTGTGCGGGCCGAGTACGAGCACGCGACCGCCACGGCCTTGCAGCTGCGCGTCGGCATGCAATAGGTAGGCGGCGCGGTGCAGCGCAACGACAGTTTTCCCGGTTCCGGGGCCGCCGTCCACCACTAGCGCTCCATTGGCGGAGGCGCGGATGATGGCGTCCTGATCTGCCTGGATGGTTGAGAGCACATCCTGCATTTTTCCAATCCGGTTGGCACCGAGGGAGGCCAGGAATGCGGAATGTTCGTCCAAGGAGGGGCTCGCGGTGAGCTGCGCCAGGTCGAAGACCTCATCCCAGAAGTCGACAATGGCCCCTTGCCGCCAACGATAGCGCCGCCGGCTGGAGAGATTCATCGGATGAGCGTGCGTGGCGGCGAAGAATGGTTCGGCGGCCGGTGCCCGCCAGTCCACCAGCAATTGCGCGGAGTTTTCATCGGAGAGTCCGATTCTGCCCACGTAAGTGCGCCGTCCGGTGCTTGCCTCAACCATGAACCCCAAGCATGCCTCCGGTCCCAAGCGTTCGAGCGTGTGCAGCCTCCGGGCCAGCTGGTGCAAGTCAACATCTCGTTCGAGCGACTGCTGCAGGTTTCCGGCGCTGTCTTGACCGCGCGAGGCGATGCGCCGAGCCGCTTCCTGACGCTGCGCGTCCAGGCGCTGAGCGATGCGGCGAAGTTGATGCTGATCTTCGAAAATTTGCTCGATTATTTGCTGGTTCTCCGTATGCTCGGATAGGAGGAAATAGCCGTGAATCGGATCGGTGCGCATATTTCTTGCTCCCGTCTTTTGCTGCGAACGCGGTGGGGGACAAATACCTATTGTGAGCCTTGCAGGGGGCCTTGCGGCAAGGCCCCCTGCAAGCTATATTCTGAAAATGTAGGGACAATTGATTTTCCCTATTCACCGGGCATTGCGGCCCTGGCTCAACCTGATTTCGGCGCGGCGCCTTTTGTTTCACCGAACTGCCAGCTCGCCTTGCTCGCGAAGTTGGGGAAGCCGTATTTTGGGTCTTTGACCTATTGCTTGTTTCGCTAGTTCTTGAGGTTTATCGCAAAGTTTGATTAACTGGCAGTCATATCCAGATGCTAGGGACGGAAGCGGCCGATGACTCAAGTGCTGAACATTCGACGAAGCGCGGCGGGTACTTCCCTGATCATGTTCATTGCCGGGCAAGCAGGAACTCTGAGTTGGTCTTGGGCGATTGGCCTAGCCGGCGTCTTGGCGGTCATCGGCGTTCTGCGTCTGGCGGTTGAGCGCAAGGCGGGGCCGGATTTGCGGGGTATCGCGATGAAGCCGCGTCTGCTCATTTGCCTGGTGCTCATGACGCTCGCTGCGGCATTGCTTTCCGGGCTGGAGCCCTTGGTGCGGTTGCTGCTTGGCGCCGGTGCGGCAGTATTGCTCTACCGCATTGCGCTGCGCGATGGCGAAAAGCAGATCCAGCGGTACGTTGAAGACGTTGAGAGTGATCCAGCTTTCATCGCCGTGAATTGAGTTTTCAGCGCCTGCAAGACGCGCTAGACTGGAAGGCATACGACGTTGATCCGGATATCGCCGGGGAGTCCTTGGAAGAACCGTCGGGATGGCTCTGTTGCTCCCGAATTAGTAGAACCAAGCGGGACCAGCCCGTCATAGCTGATGAGAAGCGGTTCGCCACTTGTGTGCGCAAGCATCACGGTGGCGGATAAGCGGGGTGGTACCGCGGCCAAGTGCCGTCCTCGTAGGCAAGATTTTTCGACCCTACGCTTGAAGGATGGCCATTTCGATGAGCTTCTACCCAAAGGTCACCACCGACCCGACCGGTTCAACCCCGGCTTCACCGCGTTTCCCAGAAATTGAGAAGCGCGTACTCGAATACTGGAAGAACGATGACACCTTCCAGGCCTCCATCGACCAGCGAGAGGGCGAAGAGTTCGTCTTCTACGACGGTCCGCCCTTCGCCAACGGCCTGCCGCACTACGGCCACCTGCTCACCGGCTACGTCAAGGACTTGGTAGCCCGCTACCAGACCCAGCGCGGCAAGCGCGTCGAACGCCGCTTCGGCTGGGATACCCACGGCCTGCCGGCCGAGCTGGAAGCCATGAAGCAGCTGGGCATGACCGACAAGCAGCAGATCGAATCCATGGGCATCGACAAGTTCAATGACGCCTGCCGTACCTCGGTGATGAAGTATGCCGACGAATGGCAGAACTACGTCACCCGCCAGGCGCGCTGGGTCGACTTCGAAAACGACTACAAGACGCTGAACGTCGAGTACATGGAATCGGTCATCTGGGCCTTCAAGCAGCTCAGCGACAAGGGGCTGACCTACCAGGGCTTCCGCGTCCTGCCGTACTGCTGGAAGGACGAGACCCCGCTGTCCAACCATGAGCTGCGCATGGATGACGACGTCTACAAGAACCGCCAGGACCAGACCGTCACCGTGGGCTTCACCGTTCTTGCCGGTGAAACCGAGGCATCCCAGGCGCTGGCCGGCGTGCAGGCCCTGGCCTGGACGACTACCCCGTGGACCCTGCCAACCAACGCGGCGCTGGCGGTCCACCCAAGCATCGAGTACGTGGTGGTTCCGGCAGGCGAGGCCGGAGTGAAGGCCTCCGCGGCAGCCGGGCCGTTCCTGCTGGCCCGCGACCTGCTCGGCTCCTACGCCAAGGAGCTTGGCTACAAGGATGTGAAGGAAGCGGCCGCCGCCATCACCGCCAGCTACCAGGGCTCCGAGCTTGCAGGCGTGCGCTACGCGCCACTGTGGGACACCTTCGCCGACGTGGAGAAGTACGAAACGCAGAACGCCTGGCAGATCGTCACCGCGGACTACGTCACCGTCGCCGACGGTACCGGCATCGTGCACCAGGCCCCGGCCTACGGCGAAGATGACCAGAAGGTCTGCGAAGAGCACGGCATCCCGGTGATCCTCTCGGTGGATGAGGGAGCGAAGTTCCTGCCGCTGTTCGCCGGCGGACCGCTGAACGACATCGCGGGCGTGCAGGTCTTCGAGGCCAACAAGACCATCACCAATGTGCTCAAGGAAGACGGCAAGCTAGTCAAGCAGGCCTCCTACGAGCACTCCTACCCGCACTGCTGGCGTTGCCGCACCCCGCTGATCTACCGTGCCGTCTCCTCGTGGTACGTGGAAGTCACCAAGATCAAGGACCGCATGGTCGAGCTCAACGAGCAGATCAACTGGATCCCGGGCAATGTCAAGCACGGCCAGTTCGGCAAGTGGCTGGAAAACGCCCGCGACTGGTCCATCTCGCGCAACCGCTACTGGGGTTCGCCGATCCCGGTCTGGGAATGCTCGGGAGCCGAATGCACGCACCGCGAGGTCTTCGGTTCGCTGGAAGAAATCAAGAACTTCTTCGGCCGCCTGCCGCTGAACCACGAGGGCCAGCCGGATCTGCACCGCCCATTCATCGACGAGCTGACCCGCGCCCACGAAGGCTGCGCCGAGTCCGGCACCCTCACCCGCGTCGAAGACGTGCTGGATGTCTGGTTCGACTCCGGGTCGATGCCTTACGCCCAGGCGCACTACCCCTTCGAAAACAGCGAATGGTTTGATTCCGGGCACCACCCGGCGGACTTCATCGTGGAGTACATCGGGCAGACCCGCGGCTGGTTCTACACCATGCACGTGCTGTCCACCGCGCTCTTCGACCGCCCCGCCTACACGAACGTGATCTCCCATGGCATCGTGCTCGGCTCGGACGGGCAGAAGATGAGCAAGTCGCTGCAGAACTACCCGAACGTCACCGAGGTCCTGGACCGCGACGGCGCCGACGCCATGCGCTGGTTCCTGATGTCCTCCCCGATCCTGCGCGGCGGCAACCTGGTTGTCACCGAACAGGGAATCCGCGACGGCGTGCGCCAGGTGCTGCTGCCCTTGTGGAACGTGTGGCACTTCTTCAACCTGTACACCAACTCCGCGAATAACGGGGCCGGCTACGAGGCGAAGCGCTCGCACAGCTCCACCGATCCGCTGGACCAGTACATGCTGGCCGCCACCGGGGCACTGGTCCGCGAAGTCACCGAGGCGCTGGACGGCTACGAGGTCTCGGAAGCCACCGAAGCGGTACGCCACTACATGGACACGCTGACCAACTGGTATGTGCGCCGGTCCCGCCAGCGTTTCTTCGAAGAAGACACCCAGGCCTTCGACACCCTGTACACGGCGCTCGAAACCCTGGTGAAGGTCGCCGCTTCGCTGCTGCCGCTGGCCAGCGAGGAGATCTACCGCGGGCTGACCGGGAAACGCTCGGTGCACCTGACCGATTGGCCAGAGGCCGCGGATTTCCCGGCAGATGCCCAATTGCTCGAAACCATGGAAACCACCCGCAAGATCTGCTCGGTGGGCTCCTCGCTGCGCAAGGCGAAGAACCTGCGCGTGCGCCTGCCGCTGGCGGAGTTGAAGGTGGTGCTCACCGACGCTGCCCGACTGGAAGGCACCTACGCTTCGATCATCAAGGACGAGCTGAACCTGAAGAGCGTCACGCTGATCGACGCCGAAGGCGTGGACACCGCCAGCTACGGCATCAGCCAGCAGCTGGTGGTCAACGCCCGCGCCGCCGGCCCGCGCCTGGGCAAGTCCGTGCAGCAGGCCATCAAGGGGGCCAAGTCCGGCGACTGGTCGGTGACCGACGGTGTGGTCACCGCCGGCGGCCTGGAGCTGGCCGAGGGCGAATACGCCCTGGACACCGTGGTGGATGAGGCAGCCGAAATCGCCGCCGCGGTCATCGACGGAGGCTTCCTGGTGCTCGATACCGAGGTCACCACCGAGCTGGCCGCCGAGGGCACCGCCCGCGATATGATCCGTGCGATCCAGTCCGCCCGCAAGGAAGCGGATCTGCAGGTCTCGGACCGTATCCGCACGGTCATCACCGCCTCCGCCGAGGTGGTGGCGGCGCTGGAATTGAACCGCGAACTGGTGAGCAGCGAAACCTTAACCGCCCAGCTGGACCTAGTTGCCAACGGGGCGCTAACCGAAGCGAAGATCGAAGTGGAGCCCACCGTATGAGCGATCTAGAACGCGTTTACGCGCAGCTACTGGCGCGCGCGCCGGAAAATAAGATTGAACCGCGCATGGAACCGATGTTCCGCGCCATGGAGATCCTCGGCGAACCGCAGAAGTCCTCCCCGGTCATCCACATCACCGGGACCAACGGGAAGACCTCCACCGCGCGGATGATCGAGTCCCTGCTGCAGGCCCACGATATCCGCACCGGCCGCTACTCCTCGCCGCACCTGGTGAAGGTCACCGAGCGGATCAGCATCGATGGGGAACCCGTTGCCGATGAGACTTTCGTCCGCGTCTGGGATGAGATTTCACCGTTCCTGGAACTGGTGGATGCCGAGTTGTCCGAGCGCGGCGAAAACCGGTTGACCTACTTCGAAGCGGTGACCATCCTGGCCTTCGCGATCTTCGCCGAGGTTCCGGTGGAAGTGGTGGTGCTGGAGGTGGGCCTCGGCGGAATCACCGACGCGACCAACGTGGCCGATGCCGAAGTCTCGGTGATCACCCCGATTTCCTTGGACCACACCGACCTGCTGGGGGATACCCCGGGGCTGATTGCCGAAGAGAAGATCGGGATCCTCAAGCCCGGCGGCTACCTGGTCTCCGCGGTCCAGCCGGTGGACGCGGCAGATGTGCTGCTCGCCAAGGTACGCGAGCTTGAAGTTCCCGTGGCTTTCGAATCGCTGGATTTCAAGCTCATCGAGCGCACCATGGGCGTTGGCGGCCAGGTATTGGCCATCGAGGGGCAGGCGGCTCGCTACGACGAGATTTACCTGCCGCTGTACGGCGCGCACCAGGCGCAGAACGCCGTCGTGGCGCTGGCAGCGGTCGAGGCCTTCCTCGGCGGCGGAGAACGTGAACTGAATATTGAGCTGGTCCGCAACGGATTCGCCGCAACTACCAGCCCGGGCCGTCTGGAACTGGTGCGCAGCGCGCCCAGCGTCCTGGTCGATGCGGGGCACAACACGGACGGCCTCAAAGCCAGCGCCGAAGCCATCAAGGAATCCTTCGGGTTCTCCCGCCTGGTGCTCATGGTGGGGATCTTGCGCGAGAAGGACGCCGAAGCGATGCTCTACACCTTGCGTGAAGAGTACGGCGATCTGGTTGATGACCTATGCCTGACCCAGTCTTCCTCGCCGCGGGCCATTCCCGCGGGGGAACTGGCCACCCTGGCGGTTGATGCCGGCTGGCCCGAAGAAGACCTGCATGTCACCGAGAATCTTGAAGACGCCGTCGAATGGTGCGTGGGCCGTGCCGAGGCCGGGGATGACCTGGCCGGCGGCGTCCTGGTGACCGGTTCGATTACACTGGTGGGCGAAATCTCACTACTGCTCAAGGGAGGGCAGAACTCCTAATGGCCAAGCTAACTAGGGCGCAACGCGAATGGCGCCCGGGGATGAAGAAGAAGCAACGCTCCACCAAGGTGATGTTCGCTTCGACCGTATTGACCTGCGAGGCGTTTCTGGCAATCTTCGTCACCTTGGCCGCCTTCGGGCTCAAGCGTGCCGAACCTGCGCTGGTGCTCAGCCTCGGCGCGGCCGTGGCGGTACTATGCATCATCACCTGCGCATTGCTCCGCAAACCGGCGGGATACCTGATCGGCTGGATCCTGCAGGTGGTCTTCTTCCTGTGCGGGTTCATCTTGGTGGACATGTTCTACCTGTCGGTCTTCTTCGGACTGTGCTGGTGGTACGCGCTGAAGAAGGGTGGGGAAATCGACTTGGAGAATAAGCGTCGTGCGGCCGCCCAGCAAGAGTGGGACCGTGCCCATCCGAACGTAGAATCTTAAGCAGACCAAAAGTATCTAAGAACGAAGAGGTAGAAACATGACCGAACGTACTCTCATTCTCGTCAAGCCAGACGGTGTGAAGCGCGGCCTGACCGGCCAGATCCTTGCTCGCGTCGAAGCGAAGGGCTACGGCATCGCCGAGCTGAAGCAGCTGAACGCTTCGCGCGAGGTGCTCGCCGAACACTATGCCGAGCACGAAGGCAAGCCATTCTACGAGCCGCTGGTTGAGTTCATGCTCTCGGGCCCGATCGTCGCCATCGTTGCCGAAGGCCACGGCGTTATCCCAGGTTTCCGTTCGTTGGCGGGAACCACCGATCCAACTACCGCCGCACCGGGCACCATCCGCGGTGACTTCGGTCGCGATTGGGGCCTGAAGGTTCAGCAGAACCTGGTTCACGGTTCGGACTCCGTTGAGTCGGCGGAACGTGAGATCGGCATCTGGTTCGGTAAGTAGACCGGTCAAGTTCCTCTCGCCCGAGAGGCGAAAATCCCCGTCGAGGTCCACTAGTTCAGTGGATCCCCACGGGGATTTTTTAGTTCCGGAAACCTTGGACAGCAAGTCGGCCGAGCAGCCTGAGGGCGCGAGGGGTTGCCGGCGCGGAGCATGGCGGACGTGGAGCCTATCCGCTGGATCCGGCGGGATGCTATGTGTAGCTGATCAATAAGCCGCATCTCGGGGCAGCTGGCCCGAGTGCGTGGCAGGGCCCTAGAACCAGTCGTCGAGGGAGTTGTGGGCATGCGGCAGCAGGGCCGCGCTGGGGGCGGGTGAAGAACCCCACAAGGTATCTGTTGCAGGACGCGGCGAAGACTGGCGGATCGAATCATAATCATCTTTGGAGATCATGACGACAGATTCTCTCGGGGACCTGGAAACTGAGACGACAGCATGCTCAGAGACTACGTTGTCGACAAGACTCGAGAAATTCTTTAGTGCTTCCTCATAGCTGAAGTTCAGCATGAGTACCTCCCAAATATCGCGGTGAGCGCCTGACGGCACTTCGAGTTTGAGTAGAAGTGTGTCCCGTACTAGCGCTTCGTGCTCCCTGCTGATCGAGCGACGGGGCAGTGGCAAGAATTCTCAAGAGTTGCTCTTGCCACTTCAATACACATCTTTCACTTGAGTCACATTAAACACATCCGACTATGGAAGCGCAATGTTTCGGGTCATCGTGTGTTGGCTCTAGTCGGTAGCGAGCCGTGCAAAGAGCAAGGAATCGCGGCGTCGATCGCTAACGAGTTTATGCTCGCGCAAATGCCCTTCGTAGGCGAACCCGGCCTTTTCCAGCACACGTCTGGAGGCCGAATTCTCGGGGGCGCAAGTCGCTGTGATGCGGTGCAGATCTAGGGAAGAAAATCCAAGATCGAGCAGCATCTTCGTTGCCAGCGTGGCATAGCCGCGACCCCAGAATTTACGATTCAGGCTATAGCCGAGTTCTCCGCAGCGGTGGTCGGCATCGGTGCTCCACACTGCCGCGCCTCCGATCACCTGTTCATCGACGAGGACCGCCAAGGTCAGCGCTTGGCTGTTGGGCAGACTGGCTTCCAAGAGGTACTGCCGGGTCTGCTCTGCGGAATTCGGACCCCACTCGGCATACCGGTAGACCATGGGGTCCGTGGCGTACTCGTGGACCGCTGCGAAATCCGAAGCTCGGTATCGCCCCAACGACACACCCGCTCGGGTGGCGATCACCTCTCGATCGGGTAAAGTCATCAAAATTCCTTTCTGAAGGGGAAGAAAAAAGGTCTTGGCCTTATCCAAGGGGACGAGGCCAAGACCGTAGGCAAGAAAATGTTAGCTGTTGTCGGCGCTAGCTGCAGGCTCTGGGTTAGCGGTTTCCTTGGCTTTTTCCACGAGGCTTGGCTTTTCCTCGGGTTTGACCTTTTCGCGGATGTCTTTTTTCGCGTCATCCACCGCATTCGAATTATCGCGATCGGTCCACACCTTGATCACTGCCCACGCTGCGGCGGTCAGCGGCACGGACAGCACGGCGCCGATAATACCTGCAAGCACGGTACCAGCGGTCAAGGCCATCAAGACCACCAGCGCGTGCAAGTTCAATGCATTCGCCATCACCACTGGCTGAAGGAAGTTGCCCTCAAGCTGATTGACCAGGATTACCGCAGCCAGCACGATCAGGGCTACCACTGGACCATTGGTGACCAAGGCAATCAGTGTAGCCAAAATGCCTGCCACGGTGGCACCAACCATCGGAATGAACGAACCGAGGAACACGATCACGCCCAGGGGCAGCGCTAGCGGAACCTGCAAGATCAGCAAGGTTGCGGTAATGCCCAAGGTGTCCACCGCAGCCACGGTAGCGGTTCCGCGGATATAGCCGCCGAAGGTGCGCAGTGCACGGTCACCGGAAAGGATCCACTTATTGCGGTAGTGCTTGGGCGTCCAAGACACTGCGAAGGCCCAGATCCGGTCGCCGTCTTTCAGGAAGAAGAACAAGATCACCAGGAGCAAGATCAAGCCCGTCACGAAGCTACCTGCGGCACTGAGCGTGTTCAGGGCGCCGGTGCCGAATTGGGAACTGGTCAAGAACGAGGTCACCGTGTCCACGACGCCGTCGATCTGGCTCTGATCGATGGACAATGGCATATTGCCGATGAATCCCTGCACCATGTCATTGAGCTGATTGAAGCCTTCAACCGCTTGGTCAACCAGCTTTGGCCATTCCTTGATGACCGAGAAGACCAATCCGGTGCCGATGCCGCCGAGAACCAGCAGGGAGCTGAGGAAGACGATCCAGGCGGAGATCAATGGAGAAAAGACCTTGCGAAGCTTCAGCACCAAGGGCCATAGCGCGCAGGAGATAATCACTGCCAGCAAAGTCGGAATGACGATCATCGTCAGTCGCAAGAGTCCGATGATGAAGAAGGTGGCTAGGGTGCCAACGATCAAGATCTGGGCGCTACGGATTCCGAGGCGCCCGAGCATATCCGTCCACAGGGAATGCACGGTGAAGTTTGGCTTGGTAACCTCTGACTCGCTGAGCAATTCACCTACCGGAGGTTCCGGAGCCGGTGCCGGAGCAGCCGGTGGCTTGCGCTTGGGTAACTTTAGCTTGCGGAGAAAATCCATTGGTGCTCCTTGAGACTGATACTAACTAGCTCCAACAATAGGCTAACGAGTTGATTAGGAATCGCCACAACGCCGAGGAAACGCTATTTCGGCGTTGGCTTTCGCTTTTACGCGCTCAAAGCACATGAAAATGGGGTGTTTCTCCACCTAAGGTTGAAGAAACACCCCAATTTCCAAGTTCCCGGGTTAGCGCCCGAAATACTCGTCAGCCAGCAGGCTCATCAGAATGCGGTCGTGGAACGCCCCATCGTGGAAACCAGCCTGGCGGTTGCGTCCTTCCTCGCGGAAACCGGCGCGGGAGAAGGTGCGCAAGGCCCGCTCGTTATAGGCCCAGATCCCCAACCCGATTCGGTTCAGCCCCATTTCGCGGAAGCCGAAGTCCACGATCATCTTGGTTGCGACCGTGCCGTATCCCTGCCCCACATTCGAACCGCCGATCATCAGCATGAGATCCGCCGAACGGGCCGGGGCGTTGAAATTGTAGAGTGCAGTGTGGCCGATTAGCGTGTCATCGGGCAACGTAATTGAAAGGCCCACACCATCCTTGGTGCCTCGGTTCAGGCTCCAGCTCTTGAATAGGTTTGCGGCTTCGACGCCGGGATGCGGAAGTACGATATTTCCCTGCAGCGCCATGAACTCCGGGCTATTCCACCATTGGGCCAGGACCGATAGATCTTCATCCTGCAGTTCGCGTAGCCGGATCGTGTCCGAGGTCAGTAGATTGATGCCGTAATCTTGGGCGTTTTCTGTATTCCATTTGTGGCTTCCCATGACCCTAATCTAGTCGCTTTAGCTTGGAGGCGGGTGACCTGCGTCATTTTAAAGACTCGTGCCAAGGCATGGAAGGAAGCCAGAAACCATCGATAATACGCGTGTTCATCAGGTTTTTAGCGGTACAGCTCCGCCGCGGTCTTTCGCTGATAGCGGGAATTAGGCCCGACCGCGGCGTGCCGCTCGATCCGCCAGCGCAGCAGGCAGCACGCCAACACAATAGGCCAGAAGATCCATCGCCGCGAAGCCAGTGCCCAATACCAACCGCGAGGGCGGAAAACGGGCCGCAGCCTCTCGCGGCAAGGAGGTGAGCTGAAGCAGCTCTACCGCCACGCACCACCCTAGCGCCCAGGCCCCGACGGTGAGCCATGAGCGCGTTGGGGCAATGAAGGCGACTACAACATAGATCAGCGCCGCGTACAAAACCCCGCCGGCCAGGTCGGCGACGAGCCCCCAAGGTAGAAAACGCAGGAACAAGCCAAGGGGGACCAGCGCACAAGCACTGATCCCCAGAATGATTCGGCGCCGGGTGAGGCTATCCAAAGAACGCGTTCGGGAAGCGGAGAACGATGGATGCAATAACCAAAACCCACAAGATCGCCACGACGACCCAGCTCCATTCCTTGGCGAACTTCTTCACGCCTTCGGATGCGGGAATGACTCCATTGACGATATTGCGCGAAGTGGTGAAGACGAAGAGCGGAATCATCATCGCCCACACGACCATGCAGTAGGGGCACAGGGCATTGATCTCATACAAAGCCTGGGACCATAGCCAGGCGATGAACGCCATGGCCAGCGTCACTCCGGCCTGCACTCCAATCCAGAACCAGCGGCGGAACTTGGCGCCGGCCAGCAGCGCCATTCCGATGGTAATCAGCACGCCAAAGAGGACGATGCCCAGTAGCGGGTTCGGGAAACCGAGCAATTGAGCTTGGTCGGATTTCATGACGGTGCCGCAGGAAACCCAGGGGTTGATATCGCACCCGGTGATGTAGTCGGGGTCTTTGTAAAGCTCGAGGCGTTCAAGGACTAGGATCCCCGAGGCGACCCAAGCAATCGTGCCGGTGAGCACGGCGAATAATCCGAAGCCGCGTTCTTTTGCCCACCAGGGCAACACGCCCGAGTTCTGAGGACTCTCAAGTGATGAAACCATGTCTTGACTATTCCATATGTTCAGACGAATGCGGGTCATTGCGCACCTTGCTTCTCACATACTATGAAGCTTTTCTGTGCAATATATATGAGCTGGTGAACTAGCGATGAACGAACTATGAGAGAATGGAAGAGGTTGTTCGCGGATCCACAGTCTGCTTTCAACCCGACGACAGACTTTTGAAACGACAGATCGTCAAGCGATGCATCGCTTCGGTTGAGTGCCCATTACGTGCGCCTCCCGTAGGAATACCGCGGATCGTAGGGCTGCAAAGGAAAGCAGCCGGTTTTCAATGGCCACGTTGAACCGCAGCTAGTTCTCTTGAATCGGAAAATTGATTCAGGGCAGAACCCAGATGCGGAACACACAAGGACTTTTGTGTCTGGCCGACTCACGAAGACGGCCGAAAGACACGTGACGAATGTTGTTTCAGCCTAGGCACCGTCTGTGGAGGTCGCCGAAGCGGGAATTTAAACTAGGAGCACGCGAATTTAAATGAGCGCATCAAATCAGCGAAAAGGAGGGGCACAGGGAAGTAAGCGAGGCAATCGTTCAACACGAGCCCGCCGTACCACTGTAGCCACCACCCCATCACGTCCATTGCGGCGTGCGTTGACCCTGGCAGAGCTAAACGCCGCAGCCGGAGTCGAAGAAAGCCCATACCGTTGGCGCGCAACGCGTCGTACCCAGGTATCCACTCCTGACTCGGTCAAGCGCATGAGCCGCCAAGCCGAACGCCGCCAGCAGGTCGCCCGCGACGCAGTCGAACAGGCAGCCTCGGCCTCCGAGGAAGTGGCTGAGGAAGTGACTTCCGCACAGGCTCCGGTGACCACCACGGCGCAGGCACCGGAAGAAACCGGCATCAAACTGGCGCCCGCGGTGACCGAACCGGCAAAGGGTGCCGAGGTCTTCGAGTCTTCAGTCGAGGACCACACCGGTGCATTGCTAGCCGAACACGGCAGCTCCATGATCATGAACCCGTTCGCGATCCCGGAAGCGGCGCACACGGTGGTGCAGCATGCGGTGGCGAACACCGCCAAGCCCGAAGCTGCACCCGCCTCGCGCCAGAAGGACGAGGATCTGGAAGCAGACGATGTGTCCTCACGCCGCCGCCGCCGGCGCCGTCGCGGAGATGTTGACCTGGAGGTCGACGGTGGTTCGCAGGACGATCCACCAAACACCGTCACCCGTGTGCGCGCTCCGCGTGCCAGCTCCGAAGCGCATATCCCCGCTTCGGACCGGGTCACCTCGGTGCGCGGCTCCACCCGTTTGGAAGCCAAGCGCCAGCGCCGCCGCGAATCCCGCGAGACCGGCCGCCGCCGCCAGGTGATCACCGAGGCCGAGTTCTTGGCTCGCCGCGAATCGGTGGAACGCAAGATGATCGTGCGCCAGCGCGAGGACCGCATCCAGATCGGCGTCTTGGAAGATGGCGTGCTCGCCGAGCACTTCGTCTCCAAAACCCAGCAGGATTCGCTGATCGGCAACGTGTACCTGGGCAAGGTGCAGAACGTGCTGCCATCCATGGAAGCCGCCTTCGTCGATATTGGGCGCGGCCGCAACGCTGTGCTGTACGCCGGCGAAGTCAACTGGGATGTCGCAGGGCTGGAAGGCCAGCCGCGTCGTATCGAAAACGCGTTGAAGGCCGGGGATTCGGTTCTCGTGCAGGTCACCAAGGATCCGGTAGGACATAAGGGCGCACGGCTCACCAGCCAGGTCTCCCTGCCTGGTCGTTACCTGGTCTACGTGCCGGGCGGTTCGATGACCGGTATTTCGCGCAAGCTTCCAGACGTAGAACGCCAGCGCCTGAAGAAGATCTTGAAGGACCACCTGCCGGAGAATGCGGGCGTCATCGTCCGCACCGCCGCCGAAGGCGCCTCCGAAGAAGAACTGACCAATGACATCAACCGGCTGCGTGCCCAGTGGGAAGGTATCGAGGCGCAATCTTCCTCGACCAAGACCCTGGCCCCGGAGCTGCTGTACTCGGAGCCGGATCTGACCATCAAGGTGGTGCGAGACGTCTTCAACGAAGACTTCACCAAGCTGATCGTCTCCGGCGAACAGGCTTGGGACACCATCGAGGCCTATGTCATGTATGTGGCCCCGGACCTGATGAGCCGGCTGGAGAAGTGGGAGCAGTCCGAAGATATCTTCAGCAACTTCCGCCTCGACGAGCAGATCAACAAGGCACTGGACCGCAAGGTCTTCCTGCCATCGGGCGGTTCGCTGGTTATCGACCGCACCGAAGCGATGACCGTGATCGATGTGAACACCGGAAAGTTCACCGGTTCCGGCGGCAACCTCGAAGAGACCGTGACCAAGAACAACTTGGAAGCGGCCGAGGAAGTTGTCCGCCAGCTGCGCCTGCGCGATATCGGTGGCATCATCGTCATCGACTTCATCGACATGGTCCTGGAAGCCAACCGCGACCTCGTGCTGCGCCGTCTGGTCGAGTGCCTGGGCCGGGATCGGACCAAGCACCAGGTCGCCGAGGTCACCAGCCTTGGTCTGGTGCAGATGACCCGCAAGCGCATGGGCACCGGCCTGCTTGAGGTCTTCGGTGAATCTTGTGAAGCATGTGCCGGCAGCGGCTTCGTCACGCACGAAGAGCCGGTCGAGCACCGCAAGTCCTTCAACGCTTCGGGCGAAGTGCACGCCAAGAAGTTCGCGGAGAAGTCTGCGGCTCCTCGCTCCGAGCGTCGTCGCCGTCGCGGCAACGAACGCGATGAGCCGAAGGCCAGCGAGCATGGAACCGAAAACGCCGAGGCAGAGGGCGGGGAGCAGCACGAGGCGACCCGCAACGCGCTGGCAAATATTGCCGCCGCTTCGCACCTCGATCAGCCAGCCGAATCGGGATTGAAGTTCGATGGGGCTACCGTGCCGGTTGCCAAGGCCGCAGCAGCACCTTCGGATGCCGCTGCCGAGGATGCCTCGGTGACCTTGGAAGCTCTGGAAGCAGCTTTGCCCGGGGGAGAAGAAGCCGAAGGCGCCGAGCAGCACGAGGGCGGGCGCAAATCACGCCGTCGCTCACGTTCGCGTTCCCGTGGCCGCGGTCAGGGCGAGCAGGCGCAAGCCAGCGAGCAGAGCGCGGATGAATCCTCCACGCCGGAGGTCGAGCCTTCACCGGCGCAGGCCCCGGCTGCGGAAGAGCAGCCCGCACCAAGCGCACGCAAGCGCGGCTCCCGTCGAGCCACGCGTGCTCAGAGCGAGTCGGTTGCGCCGCCAACCGGTTCGGGCCAGCCAACGCTGACCGGACTGGCGATGCCCGCCTCGCAGGCCGAGGTTGCCGCTGCTGCGGCCACCGCGGAGGGCAAACCGGCCGCAGCAGCTGCTGCGGCCCCACAGAGTTCCACGCAGCCAAAGCGTCGCAGTCGTCGGGCCACCTCGGTCCAGGGCGATGCGCATGCAGAGGTTCGTGTGGCGGAGGTATCCGCTGCCACCGGTTCGGTGGTCCAGATGGATACCAACAGTGCACGAAACGAAAAGCCAGCCGAGGCTGCCGGGCAACCGGTTATGCTCGGAGTTGGGGTTCCGGTTCGTGAACTGAAATAGATGAACTTGATCACGCTTCACCCGCTGGGGCAGTTTGTATTTGCCCCAGTGGTGTGGACTAGCGTAATCTGGTTCATCGGTGCTAAACGCCAAGATCACGGATTTCTGATCCGCTCGGCGTCAAGGCACAAGCGCATGAGATCCCTGAATAAGGTGCTTGATTTATCAGGCATCCGGGTTGATTTCTGCGCCGGTAAGACAATAAACGTCGAGTAGAAGCGAGTACCCACGTGGTGTACGCAATTGTCCGCGCAGGCGGCCACCAGGAGAAGGTTTCCGTTGGAGACCTCATCACCGTAGACCGTCTTCAGGCTGCCCTAGGTAGCTCTATTGACCTTCCAGCTTTGCTGTTGGTAGATGGCGAGAAGGTAACTTCCGCCGCTGCCGACCTGGCTAAGGTCAAGGTCACCGCTGAGGTTGTAGAAAACCTTCGCGGCCAGAAGATTGTTATCCAGAAGTACAAGAACAAGACCGGTTACAAGAAGCGCCAGGGCTTCCGTGCCGCTCTGACCAAGGTCAAGGTCACCTCGATCGCCTAATTTGGGCTGATCGTACTAACCATTTTTGTAGCGAAAGAGGCTAAAAGGCATGGCACATAAGAAAGGTGCGAGTTCCACTCGCAACGGTCGCGATTCCAACGCACAGTACCTAGGCGTAAAGCGCTTTGGCGGTCAGGATGTCAAGGCAGGCGAAATCATCGTTCGCCAGCGCGGCACCCACTTCCACCCAGGCGCCGGCGTAGGCCGTGGCAAGGATGACACTCTGTTCGCTTTGGCTGCTGGCGCAGTCGAGTTCGGCACCCGTCGTGGTCGCCGCGTGGTGAACATTGTAACTGCTGCCTAATTTAGGCGACAGACAATTTTTTGAGTGCACAAGGGGTGGGCCGATTTCGGTCCGCCCCTTGTGTGCGTATAGATAGACTTTAAGCGAGTAGTAACTCGCACCCCCGTTATAGGAGAAGATGGCCCCGTGGCTGCATTCGTTGATCGCGTAACTCTAAATGTCACCGCAGGTAATGGTGGCCACGGTTGTGTGTCCATCAAGCGCGAGAAGTTCAAGCCCCTAGGCGGACCGGACGGGGCAAAGGGCGGAGACGGCGGAAATGTCATCTTGCGCGTTGACCCGCAGGTCACCACGCTGCTTGAATTCCACCACCTGCCACACCGCAAGGCCAACAACGGCGAGCCCGGCCAGGGCGGACTGCGCCCCGGCAAGCAGGGCGAAGACCTGGTCCTCGGCGTGCCTGCGGGCACCGTGGTCAAATCCAAGGATGGCGACATCCTTGCGGACCTGGTCAAGACCGGCGATGAGTTCCTCGCCGCACAAGGCGGCATGGGCGGACTGGGCAACGCGGCCATCGCTTCCGATAAGCGCAAGGCCCCAGGGTTCGCCCTGCTCGGTACCCCGGGCACCGGCCAGGAAGTAGTCCTGGAACTTAAGTCCGTCGCAGATATCGCGCTGGTGGGCTACCCCTCGGCCGGTAAGTCCTCGCTGATCGGCTCGATCTCCGCGGCACGTCCAAAGATTGCCGACTACCCATTCACCACGCTGGTACCCAACCTGGGCGTCGTGCAGGCCGGCGAAGTGCGCTTCACCGTCGCCGACGTGCCCGGGCTTATCCCAGGTGCTTCCGAAGGCAAGGGCTTGGGCCATGAGTTCCTGCGCCACGTCGAGCGTTGTGCCGCGATCGTGCACGTGCTGGACTGCGGCTCGCTGGAGACCGACCGCGACCCGATCCACGATTTGGAAACCATCGAAGCGGAACTGGCAGCCTATGAAGCCGACTCCAGCTTCGCTGGAACCGATGGCACTAGCGTTGCTTTGACCGAGCGCCCGAAGCTTATCGCGCTCAATAAAGTAGATATGCCCGACGGCTCCGACATGGCTGAATTCGTGCGCCCTGAGCTCGAAAAGCGCGGCTACCGCGTCTTTGAAATCTCCGCACTGGCACGTAACGGATTACGCGAATTGACCTTCGCCATGGCTGAATTGGTAGAGCAGGCACGCTCCGAGCGTGTTGAAGAAGCCCCGATCGTTGAAGTTCCGATGCTGCGTCAGCGCACCGGCAAGAAGACGGAATTCATCATTCGCCGCGAAGAGGTGAACTTCGAACCACTCTGGCGAGTGATCGGTGAAAAGCCTGAGCGCTGGATCGTGCAGACCGACTTCCGTAACGACGAGGCCGTCGGCTACCTGGCGGACCGCCTAGCTAAGCTGGGTGTTGAGAACCAGTTGTTCAAGGCCGGCGCCAAGCCAGGCGACGCGGTCGTTATCGGTGCCGAAGATAACTCGGTAGTCTTCGACTGGGAGCCAACCATGGCAGCCGGGGCCGAATTGCTCGGCTCGCGCCGTGGCGAGGACATCCGCCTGGAAGACCGAAACCGAAAGACGCGTGAAGAAAAGCGCGCCGAGCATGATGAGCGTCGCGCGGCGAAAGCCGCCGCACGCGAAGAGCTTGAAGCCGAGCGTCGGGCGGGCATCTGGACCGAATCGGTACATGCGAAGAACGCTGAACGCGCTGCTCAGAATCGGGCAGCAGATAAGGAAGACTAAGTATGAATGTGCGAGCAACTAAGACATTATCTTCAATTTCCTCACTTCGAGATCTACCCCAAGCAAGACGCGTAGTCGTAAAGGTGGGATCCAGCTCGTTGACAACCGTCAGCGGCGGGATCTCCCACGAGCGGTTGAAGTTCTTGGCAGATACGCTCGCACACACGCTGCACGATGACACCGAAGTAATTTTGGTTTCCTCTGGCGCCATCGCCGCCGGACTGTCGCCGCTAGGGCTGGAAAAGCGTCCCAAAGACCTTGCCACCCAGCAGGCGGCAGCGGCCGTAGGACAGGGATTGCTGCTGGCGCAGTACACCCAGGAATTCGCAAGACACGACATCAATGTCGGCCAGGTGCTGCTGACGGCAGATGACCTGATGCACCGCAATACGTACACCAATGCGCTGCGTTCGCTCACGCGCTTGCTGAACCTGGGCGTGCTGCCAATCGTGAATGAAAATGATGCGGTAGCTACCCGCGAGATCCGATTCGGCGACAACGACCGTCTCGCCTCGCTGGTTGCCCACCTGATCAAGGCCGATGCGCTGCTGCTCTTTTCCGACGTCGACTCGGTTTATGACGCGCACCCGGAGGACGGCGGAAGCCGCATCTCGCATGTGGGCCACCCCGATGAGCTCGACGCTGTCGATTTGGGCACTCCGGGAGCGGCCGGCGTTGGCACCGGTGGCATGATCACCAAGGTCGACGCGGCCACCATGAGCGCCTCGGCGGGTATTCCGACGCTGGTGACCAGCACCGACAACGCCGCCAAGGCACTGGCGGGCGAAGACGTGGGAACCTGGTTCGCCGCGCGCAACACGCGCCGCTCGGCCCGTGACGTGTGGCTGGCGCACCTTGCCTCCTCCGAAGGCCGGCTGGTCCTGGATGCCGGTGCGGTGCGTGCCGTTGCCGACGGAACGAATTCCTTGCTTGCCGCTGGCATCACCTCGATTCGCGGAGAATTCGAAGCCGGGGACGCAGTGGAAATTTGCGATGCAGACGGGAACGTCATTGGTCGTGGACTAGTGAACTACTCGGCTGAAGAGCTTCCAGAAATGCTTGGACGCACTACCGTCGAACTGGCCGAGTTGCTCGGCGAGGGTTACGACAAAGCCGTAGTACATGTCGATGATCTGGCCTTGATCTAAGGAGGCCAATAGAATGGGAGATATGAGTCTAGATTCAGCCGAAACAAAGACCGAATCCACCACCGACGTATTCGCGTCGGTCAACCAGCTGGCAGATCGTGCCCGCCGGGCCTCGCGCACTCTGTCGCGGGCAAACCGTGATTGGAAAGATAAGGCTCTGCGTGCCATCGCAGAGACCATTGATAGCCATCGCCGAGAAATTATGGCGGCCAACGCCAAAGACCTTGAAAATGGCCGTGAACGCGGCACCAGCGCCGCACTGCTTGACCGCTTGAAACTTGATGATCAGCGTATCGACGGTTTGATCTCCGCCCTTGAAGAGCTCATCGGACTGCCAGATCCCGTCGGCCGCGTCGTACGCGGCGAAACGCTACCCAACGGCTTGCGGATGCGGCAGATCAACGTCCCAATGGGCGTGATCGGCACCATCTACGAAGCCCGCCCCAACGTGACAGTCGATATCGCAGGGCTGTCCCTGAAGAGCGGCAACGCCGTATTGCTGCGTGGCGGCTCGGCGGCGCTGAACTCGAATGTAGCCCTGGTGGGCTACATCCGGAATGCTCTCGAATCCGTTTCCTTGCCTCGTGACCTGGTGATCTCCGTGGACGAATACGGACGCGAAGGCGCAGACGCGATGATGGCAGCGCGCGGACGCATCGACGTGCTGATTCCACGCGGTGGCCGCGACCTGATCCAGCGTGTGGTCACCACCGCGAAGGTTCCGGTCATCGAGACCGGCGAGGGCAACGTCCATATCTTCATGGGCGCCAGCGCCGATGAGAAAATGGCAACCGATATCCTGCTCAACGCCAAGACGCACCGTCCGAGCGTGTGCAATACGGTAGAGACGTTGCTCGTCTCCAAGGACGCTCCGGCAGCACAGGGCGTGCTCAAGGCCTTGGCCAAGGCCGGGGTTACGCTGCACACCGACGCCCGCGCGGCGGCACTGGTCCCAGAGCTGGAAACGATAGCTGCCGGTGAAGATGACTGGCGCAACGAGTATCTTGACCTGGATATCGCGGTGAAGCTGGTAGACACGATGGACGAAGCGCTGGAGCACATCCGCGAATACTCCACCGGACACACCGAAGCGATCATTACCTCATCTCTGGCCGAGTCCGAACGGTTCATCGCGGAAATCGAGTCTGCGGCAGTGATTGTTAACGCCTCGACCCGCTTTACCGATGGTGGCGAGCTGGGGCTGGGTGCCGAGGTAGGCATCTCCACGCAGAAGATGCACGCGCGTGGACCGATGGGCTTGTCGGAACTGACGACCACCAAATGGATCGTTCAGGGCGACGGGCACATTCGTAAATAGTTTATACCCCCTGTCTTCGGTAGGATGTAGAAGAATCGTACCGTTACTTTTCGGACCTGTATTTGCGTTGCAGATTTGGTCTCGATAAAACGTCTGGAGAAATAAGTTGAACGCGCTGATTATGGCTTCTGAAGCTGCATCCACCGGCATTGACCCACATACCATGGCAATCATCGTCGGTGGTGGCATCTTCGTCGCGCTGATGGTTCTGCTGCTGGTCACGGTTTCCTACACCAACGTGGGCCTGCGTCACGCAGATCACGACGAAGTGGAAGACATTCACCGTCAGTTTAAGGTCCACGGAGACAAGCACTAGTCTTGGCGGATCCACTGAACAAGAACCGCCCATTGCGCCTCGGCGTGATGGGCGGTACTTTTGATCCCATCCACCATGGTCACTTGGTCGCTGCCAGTGAAGTTGCGGCCGAGTACGACTTAGACGAAGTGGTCTTCGTGCCTACCGGCAAGCCCTGGCAGAAGGTTGCGCGAGACGTGACCGCCGCAGAGCACCGTTACCTGATGACGGTGGTCGCTACTGCGTCGAACCCACGTTTCACCGTGAGCCGCGTCGACATCGACCGTGAGGGTGCAACGTATACGCACGACACGTTGCTTGATCTTCGTGCCGAACGGCCAGAGGCCGAACTGTTCTTCATCACTGGTGCGGACGCATTGAGCAAAATCGCCAGCTGGAAGGACGTCGATCAGGTCTGGGACCTGGCGCACTTTGTTGGCGTGAGTCGTCCAGGTCATGTGCTGCCAGAACTTGAGCAAGAGAACGTTTCACTTTTAGAAATCCCAGCATTGGCGATTTCCTCCACGGATTGTCGTGGGCGCATAGCCCAAGGCAAGCCCGTTTGGTATCTGGTGCCGGACGGTGTGGTGCAGTACATTGCAAAATATGGGCTTTATACCGAGTCGTAACCTCACATTGATGCGTCCAACACGGCATAATCTCTAGGTAAGGGTGACGGTATTTGTCTAAGCGGTCGGGAGAAGAACAGGATGAGCGATAACACGCAGCCGGCTTCAAGCCGGCGTGCTTTGCGTGAAAAGCGGCGCGCTGAAATGGAAGCCATGCTGGCGAGCAGTAAAGCCGAGCAGGATGCCAAGCAGCTCGCTGATCAGAAGGCAACTGAAAAGAAGGATGCAAAGCCTTCGGCAGGTGCCAGCCCAGCTGACCCGAAAACTTCCTCCCCTGCCCCAAAAGCCCCTGCAAAGCCGGTAGCTGGCGCGCAGCAAGGCCAAGGTTCGAATAAGCCGGCAGCGGCGAAGACTCCGGCCTCGACGCCGGCCAACGCTCCGACCGCGTCCGGCAAGGCTGCCGAGCCGAAGCGGGTCGCCGAGAAACCCGCCGAACAGGCGAAGAACGTAGCTCCGGCTAAAAAGGACGAACAAGCCAAGGCCGCACCGTCGCCGGCCAAGCCCGGACAGGCTAAGGGGGCGCCAACTCCGGCCAAGTCGGCTTCCAGCGCTCCGAAGGCCAAGCCCGCGGCTGGTTCAGCACCGGCTGCCGACCCGTCGCACGATGCAGCGGATAGGCCAATGGGGGAGCGCGCTTCCTTGCGCCGCGCTCGCGACCGAGAAGCGCTACGTGAGCGTCGACGCCTTGAAGAAGAAGTCGGCGCACTCACCACAAACATTCCAACGGTCGAACCAGCCGAAGATCCGAAGCCCCTGACTCGCCGTCAGCTACGACTTCAGTCGCTAGCGGAACAGAATCCGGACGCAGCAAATCCGAAGCAGGGCACCGCTAAGCCGTTGGCCAAACCTACGGCTACAGACGACTCGCCGGAAACCACCGTGATGAGTGTCGAGGAAGCGCTGGCCGCACGACGTTCACATGCTCCCGAAACACTCGTTGATCCGAATCTTTTGAACGATGATGACGGTGAGATTGATCTCGAAGTTCTTGCCCATCAGCGTGAGATGGCAGCACGTGCAGCCATCATTTCTCGCCGGGCGGCAGAACGCGAACGGCTCCGGATTGAGAATGCCAAGAGCGGCAAGGAACAGGCCCTGTCTGATCCGTTCACCGGGGCTCTGGGCAATATTCGTGAAGTCGAAGACCGCATCGCCAAGACCGGCGTGCAGGGCCCGCAGACGGAAAGTGTTTCGCTAGATCTTGATTCCAGCGGCAAATTATCTGACAAACTGAAGCACAATTCGCAGGCTGCAAAGAAGCCAAGCAATGCGAAAGCTCCGGCAAAACCAGCGCCAAAAACTGTAAAGCCTGTAGTCAACTCCGAGTTAAAAGCTGGAGCTGGCAAAACTTCGCCGGCAGCGCCCAAACCTCAGGCGATGCCCGCGCCGAAACCTGCAGCGAAATCCGCAAGCAAGCCAGCGTCGGGTTCAAAGCCCAAGGCACCGGCCTCATCGGTTCCCGCTCCAGCTGAAGCAGGGGACGCGCAAGCGAATGTGGAAATGCCGCGCATCGATGCGGTGAATGCCCAAGGCCTACAGCCTCTGGACGCTCAGACCCACGGTGTGCGACGTGCAAATAACAGGCTGATTGCTATGATCGCGGCGCTCAGCGTCGGCGGTGCAGCGCTTGTTGCGGGCATTGTCATGTTGATCAGTTCGCTTACTTCGTAGGACAATTAAGTTCTTGATCTATACCTCTAAAAGGAGACACCCCACTTCATGGGAGCACACGCAGACTCTATCGCCCTCGTTAACGTTGCAGCATTGGCCGCAGCGGACAAGTTGGCAGAAGACATTGTGGCACTTGATGTCGCCGAACGACTGGGCGTAACCGACGCGTTCCTTATCGTCTCCGGTGGCTCTGAGCCACAGGTAAACGCAATTGTTGATGAGATCCAGGCCAAGGTACTCGAAAAGTTCGAGATTCGCCCGGTGCGCCGTGAAGGATTCGGCAGGGGCCGTTGGGTCCTCCTGGACTACGGAGACGTTGTTGTACACGTACAGCACCAGGAAGACCGAGTTTTTTATGCGCTAGAGCGTCTATGGTCGGACTGCCCAGTCATTGAACTTGCTACGGAAGCCAAATAAAGCCCTAGTAGCATGGGATTTGCTTCCTGATTCGGCATTCATCTATGATTAGTGAGTTGCCTTATCAGGTAGCAATCCTTTTGGGGGTATGGCGCAGTTGGTAGCGCGTCTGCATGGCATGCAGAAGGTCAGGGGTTCGAATCCCCTTATCTCCACCCTTATCTCGACACCCTTATCTCCACCCTGTAATGTCTCGGGACATCGGTAGAACGATGTCCCGAGACATTAGTCTTTTAACTGTCACCTATTCAGGCGAGAAATTGCTTTTTGGTAGTTCTTCGATGGATCGATTTTGAAGTACCTGATGATTTCTCCGGTTTTTCTGTTGATGACGGTTACGTCCCGATCATCAATGAGCATCCGGACCGGAACGCCTGAATAGGTGCGTCCCATTCCGAGGTGGCGAAGCTGCCCTCCGTAACGTAGCGTCAGCTTTCCGTCCTTGTCCACGGTGTCTGTTCCGATGCGCCGTATTAAACGTTGCTTGAAGATACGAGTAGAGTCGGTCTGAGTAGTTACTAGAGGAGAAAAGCCATGAGCTTAAAAGAACGCCTTCGCGATGACAGCATAATTCACCTGAAAGCAGGGAATGAGCTGGAAAAGACCACCTTGCGAAATATCTTGAGTGCCATCGGCACCAGAGAAAAATCTGGTAAGAATCCAACGGAGATGACCGACCAAGATGTCGAGAACCTTCTCCGTAAAGAGGTCGCCAATCGAGAAGAAACTGCAAAAGTTGCGGCCGCGGATAACCGCGAGGAAATGGCCGAGCGAGAATTAGCCGAAGCTGCATTCATCTCGACGTACTTGCCGAAGGTACTGACCGAGGGTGAGGCCCAGGGCATCGTGGATCGGATTATGGCGGAACTTTCCGCCGATCATGCGCTCACGATGAAAGATATGGGCACTGCGATGAAGGCGGTAGGCGCTGAGATCGCTGGACGTTTTGATGGCAAAGCTGTATCGCAAATGGTGCGCGCCAAACTCAGCTAATAACCCCCACAATCTACTTCGGCGTTCATCCAGGATGACTGCGGTAGATACACTGCCTGCAGTCTGCAATGGCAAGTGAAATTCGGGGTACCAAGCCGCGAGCGTGGCTTGGTACCCCGAATTTTCAATTTACGCATGAGCTGCAATGCTGGTTCGTGAAAATACACGTCAAGCATTGCACGGAGCTCTGCGTGCGTGGTCATTCCGTGCTCGAAATTCCTAGAGTATTCCGGAACCGCGGAGGCATTCGCCTGATCCTCGAAGATTCAGGGGAGTAGGATCATTGTTGTTGAGGGGCTATAGCTCAGTTGGTAGAGCGCTTCGTTCGCATCGAAGAGGTCAGGGGTTCGATTCCCCTTAGCTCCACCCTTAGCTCCACCGAGAATAATCCCGCTCCCACAAGGATAAACCGTCTTGTGGGAGCGGTTTATTAGTGCCCAAAACACCTATCGGACACTCTCGTCTTAGGCCTACTTAGTACCGCTTGAAACACTTTGTTCGGTCTAAACCCGCAGGCAAATCGCAAGCTCAAGCGGCCAACCCAACCGGCAACATCTCTGTCAACTTCTAGGCCAGCGAATCTAAATCCTGGTCAAACGACCCAGTGTAATCGTCCAGCGTAATGGCAGCACTAGCTTGCCCCAACAGGCATTGCACTGCTTTCACAGATGCACCTGACTGAACCAGCCACGATGCTGCAGTGCGCCGGTGTCCCATCCTCAATCGCACTTGGTGACGACAACGTTGATCGAGTCGAGTTGAAAGAGACGATGTGCCACGCGTGTGCGTCGAAGGAATCCGCGCTCAACGACAACATGGACCGTTACCCGGGATAGATGCTCTACCGAATATGGGACGAAGAGTCCTAGTAGTTGCCCCATGACACTAGACGGTCATGCAGGTCGTCGAACGCCATCGAAATGTCAAGACCAATCTTGTGGCATTCGGTGGCGCCGGGGCAGTTAGCTTCGTCCCAAGAGTCAGCTGCTATTTCGGCTTCTTCGGAGGCATCCAACGTTTTGCTCATCACCGTGTCGAGTTCATCGGGAAGATCACCAATGTAGGCGGGAACACCCGGTTTCTTTGCGCCCTCCAATGACGCGGTGACAGTTTTTGCCTTCATTCCAGCCGAGAATATGGTCGCCATGCAGAGCGTCTCTTCGTGGGGGTCGGGCAAGTTGAAGCAATGGTATTCGTCGAAAGCGTCCAGTGTCTCTTCGATGTTGCTGGCAAGGGGCAGAGCTACAGATTTGTAATCTGCGATGCTTCCGACGTTCGGGTTTTCTGCCGCAACCGGTGCCGCGCTTGACGCTGATGACTCTACCGGCTCCAGTTGTTCTGCGGCCGCGCATCCTACGAGTGCAAGCCCTATGGCAATCGTCGAAACTCCTACTGCAACTTTCCTCATGATTCCCCATTTCTAAGTGCTGGCGATGATGCTCTGACCTTATCAGCGGCACCGGACAAACAATTGAATAGGCGGTGCCGTCTTGGCTGATAAGAACATCCGGGTCGTCGTCAAAGCGGAGATCGCATCCTTCAAGCGAGACATGGATGCGGCTTTGGCTGCTGCCAAGAAAACTGCTGCTGAAACTGACAAGGCCGGCAAGGCTGCTGAGTCTGTTATCGGGCGTTTGGCTCAGACTGCTCAGCGGCAGGAGAAGGCATGGGATCAGATTTTTACTGGTCTTGTTGCTGGCGGTACGGCTATTGTGGCTGGTCTTGGATTGGCGACTAAGGGCGCGACGGAATACGCGATGGAATAGGAGTCGGCTTGGACTGGCGATCTCAAAACTAGCGATGGTTCCAGCGCCCAGCTTCAGGTGTACGGTGGCGTTGGGTGAATTGTGTGAGTTATTGAGCGGTACGCGGACTGTATATCCGGGGACGGATCGGGTGTTGCGGTACCGGGTGAAGGGCTTAGCGGCGACTCATTAATTTTCTACCGATGTCCAGAGCCCTGCGGTTGCAGGTCGGCCGGGTAGATCGGTTTACGACCTGCTCTGACGATCCGTGGCTTGGCGGGTTTCAATGCTTCTCGCAGGGCGCAGCGGGCGTAGTCGCGGTGCCAGCCAGTGATTTCGACCAATTCATCCAGGATCCGAGTTTTCCCGGCACTATCGCCGAGCCGGTAGCTGTTCGCGAGATGTTTGGTGACTTGTTTGCGTGCGCTCATTGTCAGTCCCATAGTGCTGAGCAGATACCCGCAAAGCCCAAGAAGCAAGAGGTACTTTGGCGGAGGTTTTCTTGTGACGCAACGTAGTATCCGTGCCGGAGGTTTATTACGAGTCAACGCGGACACTAGTATGTCGACCGCCTCCGCGCTTATGATTAGGCAACGTCGAATGCTGTAGCCGGACGACACCGCATAACTGGCGCAGTGCGCATTCTGGGGGATGAGGCGACATGAGTAAGCTTGCGTCGGCAGGTGAATGGTACTGCCCTGGCTGTGGAGGTTCGGGGCGCCCGTACGGCGATAGCCACCTGCAGTGGTGCACGGTGTGCAATGGGCGCGGCACGGTTCCGTGGGATCCCGACACGCGCCAAGGCACGGACGCGAATCCTCTGGATATCGCCACCGACAGACGCTTATGGGCGATGGGGTTGCGTAACCTCGCTATCGCCATCGGTATTGCCGCTTGCATTCTCGGTCTTTTCCTGACGGTGGGGATCGTGTCGACATGGCTGCAAGCTGCTACTGGGGTGCTGCGTCCGCTCCTTGAAGTGTTGCCTGAAAGCATGGTGGCGCGGTCGATCGATGGCGAGGGTGGATCCCCTTGGATAGTAGCGGCATTGAACCTCGTTGTGCCGATTGGGCTGGTCATTTGGATGTCGGTCTTGGCCCGCAGAGCGATTCAATCTTCCCAACGCCTCAAGGCGTTGGGCTTGCTGGTGCTTCGCGCTGTAGCCGCTGTCTTCTTCATAGCACTTTCGATGATGCTGGCCGCGATCGCGGCGGGATCCGATTTACGGGGCAACGGCAGTGAAGCACCAGATACATACATCGGATTGTCGGCGCAGGTGCCCAACGGGTTCGCAGGGACGGTGATCCGAACCGATACCGTGTGGGCGATGGTCTTGGTACTGGTAGTCGTCCTTCTCCTGGGGGCCTTCAGTTATTGGCGGCTCTCGCACAGGATCAACGCGAACCGTGCGCGTTCGTTTTAGACAGATGAAAGGTGAGGGTCATGAACATTGCGGTTCAGAGGTTTTTCATATCCAGTGCGGTACTCGCACTACCGGTAGCCGGGCTGGTTGCTTGCTCATCGTCAAACGGTGGCTGCCCGCTTCCCGCTGAGACCGTCGCCGGATATTTCAACGAACAGCTACCCAATCCGCGCCACGTGGAGATCATCTCTGACGAGGAGCAACCGGGGCTGTGCTTCTACCGGCTAACACTGGATTCCGCCGAGGTCGGTACCTACCAGCAGATCAGCGTAAAAGAGGGGTTCGACAAATACTTCACCGAAGAAGACTTCCGGCAGCGGATTGCAGAGTACGAAGCGGAGAATGATTCCGAGAAGTATGTACGTCGAGTGAACGACGTACCGTATGCGGTTGATGAAGAACGAGGGGTATCGGTCGTTGCCGGCGGTGAGAATTATTGGCTGTCCTCGGCTGACTACCGCAACGGGGTTATCCATCGTCCCGCATTGGCTTCGGTTACACGCGGGCGTGACGCTGAGCCACTGGCTCAGCTGTTGATCCTGACCAATGGTGGTAAGGACCTGGACGGTTGGGTCGATGCTTCCTCCAATGAGCAGAGCAGCGAAACGGCCGAGCCGTCGGAAACTGTCGGTGATTCGGTGGCGGACTTGCCGCCTGCTCCCACCGGAACCGAGGGCGGCGTCACTCAGACAATCGGTACGCAAGCTCCGGGTGAGCTGGCGCCGCCGCCTGAGATGCCGCCGCTCCCTCCTGAGCCGTCCACCTTGGAGCAAGACAATGAGATCTCCAATGAATCTACCGAGTCTGTGCCGGGAACTGACCATGAACTTGTTGGCGCACTATTGCCCTCGCCCGATGTGTTGACCGCTGTTTTCGAGCTGTGGGAGGTGCCCGGGTACCCGTTGTGCGATGCGGTGCTTGCCGGGACAAGCTGTGTGGCAGCACCTGTATTTGATGGCGATGAGGTAGCTGTTGCCGCCCTTCGCAAGAGCATCGAGGGTGCAGACGACTATACGCGGGATACTGCCATTCTTATGTCCCGTAGCGATGATGACTCGTGGACCGTCAAGGCGTACTGGGAGACCAACGACCCGCTGGAAGAGTTTCTGCCGGACTGGGCGAAATAGCTAACGGGCTAAGCCCGAGTATCGGTTTCCGACGGCAACCTGAGGTTTCTGAACTCCTTCGAGTAAACACGAGCTGTCGGCGGAGCAGGAGTCAAGTCCGTCCTCGGCCAGCCCTCTGAACGACTGGGAACGCCTAGGTTGGCTTATTCCATCCTTCGAGGGCCTGCACCCAAGGGCTAACTTGTACCTCAGCGCCGTCGAGCACATCCAGCGAGGTGTCCTGGCCGTCTATTCGTGGAATCAATTTCACCGGTTCGAGTCCGGGCAAGAGGCTGACCTCCAGGCTTTCGGTTTCGTCGGGATCGTTGGCCGTAGACATGGCGGCCCATTTCATCGTGGACATTGCGGTTTCTCCAGCCGGTAGGAGCACCAGTTCAGGCGAAATATTAGGGGTGGCGATAATGGTGACGTCTTCTTGAGATTCACCAAGGCCATTGAAAAATTCGATAGCCGCCAGCCCCTGAACTGCACAAGGCTGCTTGGAAACGTTCGTGGCAAAGACCGAAAGATACCGCGAACCCAATGCAGCGTCCGGGGTGCTCAGGGTGAAACGGACTTCATCGGTGGTGCAATAAGAAGCATCGGGATCTCGTGTCCAGGGTTCGACGCCCTCGGGCAGCGGCGCTGGTGACGGGATAAGTGCCGCGGGAAGTACCTCGCCGATCCAACCGTCGACAATCTTCGCAAATCCGGGAGACGAGATGGAGTATTTCAACGGTTCGTTGTTTGGCGGGGTGCGTTGCTCAAGCCAACGCCGGATAGCGCGTGTCTCGATCGAGCTATCAGGAGACGTGGTGTGAATGGACAGCGACTGACTGCCGTAAATGGCGCTCCCCACGTTCGGCAGGGCTCCGGCATCGATAGCGAGCTGAACTTTTTCCAGATCGATCGTTGCCTCGGGCGTATATCGCACGGAACTGTCATCGGCTTCGAAGCTCACCAGGTAGTTTTGCTGCACCGAGAATTCGGCAAGCGTCTTCAGGCTTTGCGAATCAGCGGCGACCACAGAAGAGTTAGTAACTCGCAAGGCCCCGGCATCTCTGAATTCGTAGGCCTGCTTGAGCTCCGCCCCAAGGTCTTCCTGCGGGATGATGCTCAGCGGATAATATTCGCCGGTCGTCGCGCCCGTATTAATGACTTGTGGTTTACCTACAGTGAATTGCGAGTAGTGAATCAGCATTACGCCGGGAAGCGAAATCCCTTGGGTGATCCGCTCCGCCCGAAGTGCCGCGGCAGTAGCTTCGGAGGCCACCGGATCTTCCGAAAGACCTATCGTCCACGTTGCCGTGGCTTGATCACCGTCTTTTGGATCTGCGGACGTAACCTCGTACTCCAGCTCCACCGATGCCACGCCGTTCAGTTCCTGGATTTCATCAAATTTCTCGCAGACGGACGCCGGCGCATCGCATGGATCCCAAGGATTCCAAAGGACAAGCCACGCCGCGATTAAAACCAGGGCGGCGACCAGTGCAATCACTCGAGGTTTCTTCACTTGCTCACCGTACCAAAGCGATGGCATTCGATTCAGGAAAATGCGCGTGGAGCCACAGAAAACTCCGGCGGCCATATAGCTTAGAGATACGCTACTTTGAATGCGGGTCGATAAAACGGATCGTCGCGGAATTTACCTACGACCAAAGTTCGTCGGTATTGAGATAGGAGCCTAGGTGAGGGAACCTACACGCAGGGTTATAGGCCGTACGAGCCGCGAAAATGATCTGCAGAAGTACGAGCATGCCCCGGTCATGGTCAGATTCATCGAGCATGGAACGGTGCACGCTGCCCCTGCAGGCACCACCGCGGCTAGCGCCGTGGAGTACGCTGCGAGTGCCGCCGGGAGGGCTTCGCTCAGTCTGTACCCCACGCCAGATGAGCAGGACATCCACGAGCTTGCCGAAGCATGGCAACTGCACCCGGTCTTGGTTGACGACTTGATGCACGCGCAACAGCGACCAAAGCTGGAACGCTATGGCGAGATCCTCCTGCTGGTTGTCCGCTCGGCGCAGTATCTGGATGAACATGAAGAAGTTGAGCTCTCAGAGTTCCATATCCTACTTCGGCAGGGGTCTATCGCGGTGTTATGTCAAGACCATCGGTGGATCGACGGCACCCCGGGTCTAGAGCTTGAAACTACCGTCGCCGATGAATTTGTCGCTCGCGACCGCACCTTGTTGACCGACCATAAACTACTGAGCATGGGCGCCGAAGCGGTGCTCTATCGGCTACTAGATGAGATCGTCGACGGCTATGTCCCGGTTCTGCAAGGCTTGGGAATTGATAAGGAACAGATCGAACGTCAGGTGTTCAGCGGTGATGCCGCGGTCACCGAACGTATTTACCGATTGAGCCAAGAAGTCATCGATATGCAGCATTCAACGGCTTCATTGCTCGAAGTCGTTCGCTCGCTATCCGATGGCTTCACCAAATACGATGTACCGAATGAGCTGCAGACCTACCTGCAGGACGTGACTGATCACCTGACCCGCGCACACGCCCAGACGGTGGAATACCGGGACGCGCTGTCGCAGATTTTGAATGTTAATTCGACACTTGTGGCGCAACGTCAAAACGAGGATATGAAGAAAATATCAGGCTGGGCAGCGATCCTTTTCGCGCCGACCCTGATTGCAGCGATATACGGAATGAACTTTGACGTGATGCCCGAACTGCACTGGGTGCTTGGCTACCCAGCCGCCGTCGTCTTGATGATCGGATTCGCGGCATTCCTCTACATCACCTTCCGACGTCGCCGGTGGTTCTAAGGAAACGGATACTCTCATGGATGCGAAAGTGGATCTCAAGAAAACTCTCCCGAGCTATAAGGCCAAACATGAGGCGTTCGGCTTAGTCGAGGTGCCCGAACTGCCGTATCTCATGATCGATGGGCACGGGGACCCGAACACCTCGATCGAATATGCTCAAGCCCTGCAGGCGCTGTATCCGGTGGCCTACAAGCTGAAGTTCATGAGCAAACGTGAACTTGGCAGGGACTACGTTGTCATGCCCTTAGAAGGGCTCTGGTGGGCGCAAGACATGTCGGCATTTACCGAGCACAGAGACAAATCCCAGTGGGACTGGACCATGATGATCCTGCAGCCCGAATGGATCGACCGCACCATGTTTGAAACCATCCGTGCGCAACTGGCCGAGAAGGATCCTCCAGCTGCACTGGACAAGGTGAGATTTGAGGTATTCGCTGAGGGGCTGTGTGCGCAAACCCTGCATATTGGTGCCTATGACGACGAAGCCCAAACGCTGCACCGGATGCATCGGCAATTCATCCCCGAACAAGGACTGGAGCTGACCGGCAAGCATCACGAAATTTACCTCAGCGATCCGCGCCGCGTAGCGCCGGCCAAGCTGCGCACAATCCTTCGACAGCCGGTACGAGCCAACGCCGGATAGCGGGTTACAAGCGATGATGAACGGACGCTCACCTGACGAACCAATGAAATGGACCGGGCAAGAACATCTGGTGCGGCTTCCCGATGGGGCGCTGATCCGCGGTTCGAGCCTGAAGCAAAGCAGGGTCCTGCCGCCACCTGATTTTGGCGTGTACCTGCTTGGAAAAGATCCGCGTTTCACCGACCGTGAATACCTGTGGGTGAAATGGCGTGATTTCTCCATTCCTTCATCCACCGTGGACACCTTGAAGGCGCTGCGTGAAGCGTATGGGCGAGCGCCCGCGGAACGAGTAGAAATTGCTTGTCGTGGAGGAGTGGGGAGAACCGGAACCGCGCTGGCAGTATTGGCTGTGCTCGGTGGGATCCAGGTATCAGACGCCGTGGAATGGGTTAGACACAACTATCATCCAAAGGCAGTCGAGACCTTAGGGCAGCGTCGCTGGCTACTTACCGTCTTGCCTGAACTGACGTTGAATGATGATCACTGATCCCCAAGCCAGAAGGACTTGGCCTGGTGCAGGGCACTGCGAGAGAATTTGAGAGAAGATGAAGGTATGAGCACCGATATTGGACTGAACCCGTCGAGCACCGCAGCAGAGGTGCAAGAGGCCTTAGCTGCTTTGGAGAACCCGAAGATGCGTGCCGTTAACGAGAAGCGCGGTGATGATTTCGGCGTAAACCTGGGCAAATTGCGAGCGTTGGCCAAAGCGCTGAAGAGCAACCAGGAGCTTGCCGTCGAACTGTGGAAGACCGGGCAAACGACGCCCCGACTGGTGGCCATTCTCATCTGCAAACAGCGTGCATTCTCGCTGGATGATCTTGAAAATTGGATCCGTGAAGGCGATCGTCCGAAGGTACAGGGCTGGTTCCTGAGCAACGTAGTGAAGAAAAGCAAGCACCTCGAAGAACTGCGTCAGCGACTGATGCAGGATCCGGACCCGGTGATCGCCAGCGCCGGTTGGGAGCTGACCGCGCATCAGGTTGTCAAGGCCCCGGAAAACCTCGACCTGGACAAATTGCTCGATGCGATCGAAGCCGAGATGAAGCAGGCCCCGGAACGGCTCCAGTGGGCCATGAATAACACGCTGGCGCAGATTGGCATCGAAAACGCAGGACTGCGTGCCCGGGCATTGGAAATCGGCGAGTCGCTGCAGGTCTTGGCGGACTATCCAACGTCGCCGGGGTGTACTTCACCTTTTGCTCCGATCTGGATCAATGAGATGGTCAAGCGCCAGTCGGACTAGCTGCCGCCGTTAATGGCGCAGAGGCCGGCGGAACCTGTTGGGTTCCGCCGGCCTCTGCGCGTTATGCGCTATGCGCTAGCGCTGGTGCGTGGTGGCACCCAGACGCAGCGCCTTGGAAACCAGCCACAGCGCACCGGTCAGTCCGAGCGTGAGCAGCAGCTGGGTCCGGGCCACTGCGTCGGTCATCGCGATGCACACGATAAGCACCATCATGGCGATGGTCGCCAAGGACAGGTACGGGAAGCCCCAGAGCTTCAGCGGAAGTTCCGTGCCTTCGCGCTCGGCGCGGCGGCGCAGGATGTACTGCGTCACCGCTATGAAGCACCAGATCACGATGATTGTCGAGCCAACCACGTTCAACAGGATCGGCATAACGGCATCGGGCCAGATCCAGTTCAACCCGACGGCAATGAAGGAGAAAGCAACCGAGCTGAGCACCGCCTTGGCAGGTACTCCCTTCCCGGTCACGTGAGTCACCGAACGCGGAGCCATCTTGCGGGTACCGAGGGAGTACAGCATGCGTGAAGCACCGTAGATATTCGCATTCATGGCCGAGAGCAGTGCGATCACCACGACGGCGCTCATCAGCAATTCCACACCCGGAACATTCAGCACGCCCAAGACCGCGGAGAACGGTCCGTCAACGATGGACGGGGTATTCCATGGCAGGATCGCCACGATCACGATGATGGAACCAAGGTAGAAGAACATGATTCGCATCATGACCGATTTGATCGTGCGCTTGATGTTGCCTTGCGGGTCATCGGATTCGGCTGCGGCGATGGAAACGACTTCGGTTCCGCCGAATGAGAAGATCACGATCAGCAAGGCCGCTGCAATGCCGGTGAGCCCGGCCGGCGCGAAACCACCATGCGAGGCGAGGTTGGCCAGGCCAACCGGTGCGTCGGTGGGGATGATGCCGAACAAGACCAGCGCGCCGACGGCCAGGAAGGCGATAATCGCCGCGACCTTGATGAACGCAAACCAGAATTCGAACTTGCCGTAATTGCCCACGCCCAGGAGATTCGCACCGGTGAACAGCACCACGAAGCCCAAGACCCAGGTCCATTGCGGGAAGCCAGGGAACCAGGCGGCGACAATGGCCGCCGCGCCGGTGGCTTCTGCGGCGATCACGACGACCAGCTGGATCCAGTACAGCCAGCCCACGGTGCTTCCGGCGCTGCTGCCCATCGCCTTGTGCGCGAAGGTGCTGAAGGCGCCTGAGGACGGATCGGCTGCGACCATTTCGGCGAGCATCGACATGATCACGATGACCACGGTGCCGGCGATGAGGTAGGAGAGCAGTACGGCCGGGCCGGCAATGGAAATGGCCTGGCCGGAACCTATGAACAGGCCCGCGCCAATCGCTCCGCCCAGACCCATCATTGAGATCTGGCGCTGGCTTAGCCCTGCATGGAGTTTTGGTGAGTTATCCGCCGCGCGGACCTTGGTTTGCATGCTCATGCGCTAGCTACCTCTACCTTGCTGGTGACGGCTGCCAGGACGCGGTCAACGTCCTGAGCGCTGCCGGAGGAGATGCGCAGGCCTTCGCCCGGGAAAGCGCGGACCACCACATTGCCTTCGCTCAACAGGGCTTCCAGCTCGGCGGTGCGTTCCGCCGCCGCTACCCAGACGAAGTTCGCCTCGGAAGGTACCGCCGGGTAGCCAGCTGCCAGCAGGCCTTCAAGCATCCGCTCGCGCTGTTCGACGACCTCGTTGATGCGTACGCCGAGTTCGCCGGCGGCCTCAAGGGAGGCCACCGCAGCACGCTGAGCCAGATCGGTGACGCCAAAAGGCACCGCAACCTTGCGCAGGTTCTGCGCCACCGGCTTGGGGCTGACCGCATAGCCGATCCGCAATCCAGCCAAGCCGTAGGCCTTGGAGAAGGTGTGGAGCACCGCGACGTGCGGGTACTTGCGAAACAGCTTCAGGCCATCGGCGCGGATATCCGAACGGTCAAAGTGAACGTAGGCTTCGTCGATCACCACCAGAATATTCCGTGGGACGGCGGCGACGAACTCTTCCAAGGCGTCCGCCGCAACGACGGTACCCGTGGGGTTGTTCGGGTTGCAGATGAAAATGAGCCGGGTGCGCTCGGTGATCGCGTCCAGCATTGCCGGCAGGTCATGCTTGAATTCGGCATCCAGCGGAATCTCGACCGGAACCGCGCCGGCAATGCGCACCAGCGATGGGTACGCCTCAAAAGAGCGCCAGGCGAACATGACCTCGTCGTCTTCTCCGGCGACTGCATGAATGAGCTGGGAGGCGACCTCAACCGAACCGGCACCCAGGCTGATCTCTTCCGGGTCCAGATCGTACTGGTCAGCCAACGCCGTGATCAGCTCCGGTGCCGCCATATTCGGGTAGCGGTGAATGCTTTCCAGACCCTCGGCGATACTCTGCACCACCGAAGGCAGGGGAGCGTGCGGCGATTCATTCGACGAGAGCTTCGAAGCGCCCGGGGCCGCCGATTTTCCCTGGCGGTAAGCCGGCACGGCGGCAAGGGAGGGGCGTTGATTGATGTTCATTGATTCCTCTCTAAAAGTCATGAACCGCTTGGAACATTCCGGTGGTGTACGGTTTGCCCAAAAATTTGAGACGGGCTCAAGATTTCGACATTCCCTGGGCAGCCATGGCCCAAATGGAGGTGAAGCGAGTCACAAGAAAAAACTGTAGGTGGTGGCAATCACAGGGCGCAATCGATGCGCAAAGGGCTATGCACACTGCATACCGATTGGACTTCGGCAGCGAAGATTACTGGTCGATCTGTATAGCCTTTTCCTCTGGCGGTGAATTTTTTGCGTAGGCCTTAACGAGCGGCAAGGTCCTGCCCTGGAAGTGTTCGCGCAAGGCCAGCGAGGAAGAGGTGCGCGCGACTCCGGGAACTTGGTTGATCCGATCGAAGATCGCTTGAAGGTCTACCGCATTTCGAGCGACTATGCGCAACTGCAAGTCGGAGGTTCCGGTCACCGTATACATGTCCACGATCTCCGGGATCGAATCGGCCAGGGCCGTGGCCACCGGCTCGTGGCCGTATTTCTGAATTATTTCCACCGAGCAAAAGGCGACCAGCTGGTAGTCGAAGCCCGCAGGCTGAACTTGCGGGATGATGGCCCGGATTACCCCGCCTTCGTGCAGGCGGGCAAGGCGGCTGGTTACCGTGCCCCTGGCCACGCCGAGGCGGCGGGCGCATTCCATGACTGGAAGCATGGGGGACTCGGTGAGAAGCTCGATGAGGTCGGCGTCGAGACGGTCAATACGCACTGCTTAGGTCCTCTGCTGGGTGCAAACATCGGAATGGCTGCCAGAAAAGTTGCGTCTAAGGGCGATATTTCTGATCACCCTTCAAGGGTAGCGCGAAGATCTGTGACCGAATATTCCCGGCGAGCACCTGCCCGTGGGACTTGGGGTGCCGGTGCGGGGCCAATCAGCCCGATGTAATGCAGCTCACCTTGTAGGCTAAGGCTCACTTGGCCTTTATCGGCCTACCTGGGAGAGGGGAAACGATGAGTGCGAGCACGCCATTGAAATCTGTTGCGGGACTGACCGTCTTGATTACCGGAGCCGCGCAAGGCATGGGCGCTGTCTTCGCACGAACGGCCTGCCTCGAAGGTGCGCGGCGAGTGATTCTATGGGATATCTCCAGCCAGATGCTTTCTGCCGTCTCCAAGGAGTTAGAGCAGCTGGATTCCGGAAGCGTCATTCATACCCAGGTAGTCGATTTGCGCAATCAGGCGGCGATCATTGCTGCGGCAGATCAGTCGCTGGCCGCGGGCGCGGTGGACGTGCTGGTGAACAACGCCGGGGTCGTCACCGGCACGTCCTTTGCCAAGCATCGTACTGAACAGATCAATGACACCATGGCGGTGAACGCACTGGCGCCAATGTATCTCACCCATGCGCTCCTGAGGCAAATGGGTCAAGCCGGCAGTCCTGCCCGAATCCTTACGATCGCCTCAGCAGCCGCCTTGGTTTCAAATCCGAATATGAGCGTGTATGCCGCTTCTAAGGCAGCCGCCATGAGCTGGAGCGATTCGCTGCGACTGGAACTGGAACGGGAGGCCGATTCCGATATCAAGGTCACCACATTCTGTCCCACCTACGTTTCAACCGGAATGTTCGCCGGGGCGAGAAGCATGTTGTTCACCCCAATCATGGACACCGAGTATGTGACAGCCAAAGCGTGGAGCGCGATGCTGCGCGGAACGCCGCTGGTGCTTCTGCCGTGGACGAGCAAATTCGGTCAACTGCTGCGCGGAGTCCTTCCGCGCGGCGCGTGGGACCTGGTGGCCGATAGGGTCCTGAAGATCTATAGCTCCATGGATGATTTCACCGGACGGAAGAGGCAAACGCCTGACAACGAGCCGGTTTCCTAGTTCGGTTTGCGGTTGGCGCAGAATTCACCATCTCACTGTTTACCTGCTCGCCTACGCGGAGTAGCGTAGGCGTGGTAACCCGGAATGTGACCTCAGGCGGCTCTAGGATTTCTTGGTGGTCACTGATGCGGGATTTCCGATCACCAGGAGCGACTCGCCATGCAAAAGTTCATCCCGAATCTCTGGTTCGCTGCTAACGCCGAAGAAGCAGGACAGTACTACGCAGGTGTATTCCCGAACACCTCCGCATTTGTAGAATCGCGGTACCCCACCGAAGGGTTGCTCGACTTTCAAGAACCACTGGCCGGTGCTCCGCTGACGGTCACTCTGGACTTGAATGGTACGACGCTCACCCTGATCAACGCCGGAAACGACTTCACTCCCAACCCATCGATCTCATTCATAGTCAGCTTTGATCCGGCCAATTATTCGGGAGACGCCGATGCGACACGCGCGGCGCTCGATCAAACCTGGGATCAGCTCATCGACGGCGGCAGCGTCCTGATGGGATTGTATACCTACGCATTCAGCGCCCGCTACGGCTGGGTGCAGGATCGCTATGGCATCAGCTGGCAACTCATGCAGTCCGACGCCGGCCAAAGCGAATCATTTATTGTCCCTTCATTGATGTTCGGTGGGGCCGCGCAGAACCTGGCGGTGCCTGCGGTGGATTTCTACGTTGAGCTGTTCGAAAACGCGCAGGTAGGCAGCCGATTCCCATATCCCGAACCGACCGAGGTGACAGTCCCCGGAGCGGTGATGTTCAGCGATTTCAAACTGAACGGGCAGAACTTTGCGGCCATGGATTCCGCCGTCGCGCAACCATTCAGTTTCAGTCCGGGGATCTCTATTGAAGTCCAGTGCGAAGACCAAGCGGAGATCGACAGGTTGTGGGAGGCGCTATCCGCAGTTCCGGAGGCCGAGCAGTGCGGCTGGCTGCAGGACAAGTTCGGCGTGAGCTGGCAGGTGGTTCCGAAGAACATGGGCGACCTGATGGCTCGGCCCGGAGCCTTCGAAAAGATGCTGAATATGAAGAAACTGGTGATCGAGGACTTCTAGCCATTGGATTCGGTCGGTTCCGAGTCCAGCGATATCCTGACACCACGCTGCGGTCCAAGCCAAACTTGGTGGATGGAGATCAAGGGTGTCAAAACGTCGTGCGGTAATCGCCGGAGCCTCCGGATTCATCGGAGAGCGACTGGTTCATGAGCTGTCGGCTCAGGGGTACGAGCTGAGCGTCATCGGCCGCGGTGGGCCGATCAGCTGGGCGGACCAGGCCGCGATCGACGAGTCGGTCGATGGCGCGCAGCTACTGGTCAACTTGGCGGGAAAGAACGTGGGCTGCCGATACAGCGATGCGGCACGCAACGAAATTCTCGGTTCCCGGGTTGAGACGACACGGATTTTGCACAGGGCGGTAGCTTCGGCCCAGCATCCGCCTAAGCTGTGGCTGAATGCCTCGACCGCGACCATCTACCGCCATGCTGTGGACCGGCCGAATACCGAAAGCATCGGAGAAATCGGTGAAGGGTTCTCCGTTGATGTCGCACGCAACTGGGAACGCGAGTTCTTCGCGGGGGAGCTCTCGGCCACCCGCCGGGTGGCGCTGCGCATGGCGATCGTGCTCGGCGACGGACCGGCGAGCCAGAAACTTCTTGGGCTTGCCAGATGGGGCGTCGGCGGGCCGCAAATTGATGGGTGGTGGCCAGCGCACCGAAGATACCGCGGGATCGGGCCGGACCCCACGGGCCCGGAGAAAAGCGGTTTCCATCCGACCCGGGGCCAGCAGCGGTTCAGCTGGATTCACCTCGATGACGTCATGGGCGCGATCTGGTATCTGATTGAACATCCAGAAATCCGCGGACCGGTGAACCTGAGCGCTCCGCACCCGGTGACGAACGCCGAACTCATGTCGAGCCTGCGACGCGTCGCCGGGCGCAGGTTCGGACTATCGGCGTATCGTTGGATGTTGGAACCAGCGATGTTCGTGCTCCGGGTTGAACCGGAAATGCTGTTGAAGTCTCGGTGGGTGCTACCCGAGACGCTTGAACGTTCCGGCTACGAATTCAAGTGGCCCGAGCTGCATCCCGCGCTGGCTGACGTCGCAAAATGAACACCGGTGATCCCCGGTGCAAGTTTTTGCAGAATTGAAAGGAAGCTAGGCATGGCTCATCTCAAAACACACGGTATGGCTCCGCGCATACGAGAGTTCCGGCTTCCGGAACTGGAAGCCGGAACCGTCGAGGACCTGCTTGGCGGCGGTTATGTCGAGGTGCTTCATTTCACCGGCTATGACCGGAATCTGCTTGATCTGACCGACGGCCGCGTAGAAGATTGCCTGTTTTCTGAACTGAATATCGGTGAACTTTCCATGCGCAACGCGCGCTATATTCAATGCGAATTCAAGCAGCTAAGCGCGCCAATCGTGGAGGGCGCCGGAGCGACCTTGAATGACGTGCGGATGATCCACAGCCGCTTCGGCTCGGCCGAGCTCTCGGATTCCTCGACCGACTCAGTGGTGTTTGACCATTGCAAATTCGGTTGGGTCAATCTTCGCTCCGCGCAGCTGCGGGACGTGCTCTTCCGGGATTGCACCTTTGATGAAATTGATTTGCAGCAGGCCAAGGCGCAACGAGTGAGATTTGAAAATTGTCGTACCGGGACGCTGAGCGTGGAGCGCGCAAATCTCAGCTCGGTTGATCTGACCGGGTTGGAGATGTCGCAAGTACAAGGCATCGAAGGACTGCGCGGTGCCACGATTAGCGAGCAGCAGTTGAGTTCTCTGTCGCATGAGTTCGCCGCATATCTCGGACTACGTATCAAGGACTGAGCTAGCTAGCGGTCAGCAGGCTTGTGATTCGAGGCTGGCGGTCGGCCAGTGCCCGAGCCGTGCTTAGAATGATCTCCTGCATGGCAGCGGCGGCACGAGTCAATGAAACATCTCGGCGATGCGCCAGACCGATGGTACGCGTCAATTGTGGATCTTTCAGCGCGGCGGCGCTGAGCCCGGGACGATCAACCAGTACCGTCGCCGGAACAACCGCAACCCCCAACCCGACTTCGACGAAGCGCAAGACAGCGTCCATCTCGGCGCCTTCCAAGACTACGTTGGGGGTCAGGCCCTGTGCGCGGTAGGCGTTCATCGTACTTGCACGCAGGTCGTAGCTTTGCGAAAAAACAATCTGGGGAAGCCTCGACAGCGCCTTGAGATCCAAGGATTCTCTGCCCCCAAGGCGTGGTTTACCAGTCGAGTCGATGACAACAAGTTCTTCGGATAACAGTGGGAGGCTGGCCAGGCTTTTCTCCGCAACGGAGTGCTCCGAAGTAACAACCAGGGCCAGATCCAGCAATCCGCCAGCCAGCTCATCCAGCAGATTCTTCGACCCGGCTTCGCTAAGGTGAAGCTCAATGCCGGGGAACCGGCGGTGAAATACTTCGAGAACTTCGGCAACCAGCGAGACGCACAGGGTTGGGGGAGCGCCTAGCCGAACCCGGCCCTTTCGCAAGCCTGCCAGCTCTGCCATTTCGGTGCGCACATTTTCTTCATCGGCGAGCATGCGGCGTGCCAGCGGCAGCAACGCTTCACCGGCGGCGGTCAGCATGATGTTGCCCCGCGCCCGGTGGAATAGCTGGGAGCCCAGATCGTGTTCGAGGGTGGCGATCTGACGGCTCAACGACGGTTGCGTCAGATGCAGATCCTCGGCAGCTCTTGTGAAGTGCCCCACCCTGGCGATTGTCGCGAAACCCCGCAACTGCTCTAGATTCATATCCCATAGCATACGGCTATCGAAACCATGAATATAATTCATTGGACGTATGTTTCTTAGCGGCAGATGCTTGATGTCATGAACACTTACAGCAGCAAAGAACAGCAGATTTCAACCACCGTCCTAGTTATCGGGACCGGCGGTTCGGGGCTCCGGGCGGCCATCGAACTCGCCGAACTCGGCGTAGATGTACTGGCCGTAGGAAAGCGTCCGCGTCACGATGCGCACACCTCGTTGGCGGCCGGTGGAATCAACGCGGCCCTGGGCACCATGGATGAAGAGGACAGCTGGCAGCAACACGCTGCAGACACCATCAAGGAAAGCTATTTCCTCGCCGATCCGCGCACCGTGCAGACCGTGGCCCAGGGAGCGCAACGCGGAATCGAAGATCTCGAACGGTACGGGATGAATTTTGCCCGGGAACAAGACGGCCGCATTTCCCAGCGCTTCTTCGGAGCGCACAAGTTCCGCCGCACCGCATTTGCAGGGGACTACACCGGCCTGGAAATCCAACGCACGCTGATTCGACGTGCCGACCAACTGCAGATCCCAATCCTCGACAGCGTGTATATCACCCGATTGCTCGTCAAGGACAATCAAATCTTCGGCGCCTACGGCTTCGATGTGAACAACGGAACCCGGTATCTGATCCATGCCGACTCGGTCATCCTGGCCGCCGGTGGGCACAACCGCATCTGGCGGCGCAGCTCGTCGCGACGTGACGAAAACACCGGGGATTCGTTCCGCTTGGCTGTCGAAGCCGGCGCCCGCCTCCGCGACCCGGAACTCGTGCAATTCCACCCCTCGGGAATTATCGAACCCGAATCTGCTGCAGGAACCCTGATCTCCGAAGCGGCGCGCGGGGAGGGCGGAATTTTGCGCAACCAGCTCGGTGAACGCTTCATGAAGAACTACGATCCGGAACGCATGGAGCTTTCTACCCGTGACCGAGTTGCACTCGCGGCCTATACCGAGATCCGCGAAGGACGCGGAACGGAGAAGGGCGGGGTCTGGCTCGATGTTTCGCACCTGCCGCGCCAGCTGATCATGGAGCGGCTGCCCAGGGTGTACCAGACGATGCTCGAAGAGCAGATGCTGGACATTACCCGCGAACCCATCGAGATCGCACCGACCGCTCACTATTCGATGGGCGGGGTCTGGGTGGACCCCTATGATCATTCAACCGAAGTCACCGGACTCTATGCGATAGGCGAGGCCTCAAGCGGACTGCACGGTGCAAACCGATTAGGCGGCAACTCGCTGATCGAGCTCTTGGTTTTCGGGCGAATCGTCGGACAGGCGGCAGCCGCGTATGCCAGGGCACTGGAATCCCAGCCTCGATCCGCAGAAGCTACCGCGGAGGCTAGGCGCGACATCGAGGACCTCTTGGCCGCAGATGGCGTGGAGAACGTCCGTGCATTGCAGCGCGCCATCCGCGATGTGATGACCGAGCACGCCGGAGTGGTGCGAGACGAGCAAGGATTGCTTGCCGGCCTTGCGAAACTCGACGAGATCGAAAAGCGCATGGCGAATGTCGGAATTCATCCCGACATCGCGGGGTTCCAAGACCTATCCCATGCCTTTGATCTGAAATCTTCGGCGCTGGCCGCCCGGGCCACCCTGGAAGCCGCCTTGGAACGCCGCGAAACCAGGGGCTGCCACAACCGCAGCGACTTCCCAGCCATGGATCCCGGCTTGCAGGTGAATCTCGTTTGGTCGCCTAAGACCGGGATCACCCGAGAAGCCATCGTGGAAGTGCCAGCAGAAATAGCGGCATTGATCCAAGAGGTCTCCAGCGCCGGCAAGCTCGTCGAATAATTTTCACGCCCAGGCAGGGGACCGGAAAACGCCTGGTATATGGTTCGCCGGTTTCCTGCGCTCTGGCCTGGCGCATCCGCTCAGCCACAATCCATCCAGTGCGTGGACGGTTCTTTGGCGTGGGAGCTTTTTGGACGCAAAGCCTGTCGCGATCAAATTTTAGTGGCTGGTTAAGCGAGAAAGTCCCGCCTGGGGAACTAGCTCCGTTCGCCAGTTCCCCAGGCGGGACCATCCGCAGTGTGTTTAGCGCTCTCGCTGCACGCGTTTTTCGTCCCACACGGGAGTATCGGACTCGTAGACCTTGCCATCTGAGCCAAAGACCAGGAAGCGGTCAAACGATTTCGCAAACCAGCGGTCGTGCGTCACGGCGAGCACGGTGCCTTCAAAGGAATCGATCGCATGCTCGAGCGCTTCGCCGGAATGCAGGTCGAGGTTATCCGTCGGCTCATCTAGCAACAGCAGGGTCGCTCCGGATAGCTGCAGGAGCAGGATCTGGAATCGGGCTTGTTGGCCGCCGGACAGCGACTCGAACTTCTGCTCTGATTGGCCAGCCAGACCGTAGCCATCCAATGCGCCGGCGGCAGCCTCACGGCCTAGCCCCGAACGGTGCTCGTCACCGCGGTGCAGAATCTCCAGCAAGGTGCGGCCGAAGAGGTCGGGGCGGGTGTGGGTCTGGGCAAAGTAGCCAGGGCGAATCCGAGCGCCGAGCTTTACCGTTCCCTCATGAGGTACTTCGGCGAGCTGCACATCGGAAACCGGCTCGTGCTCCCGTTCGGGATCGGTGCCGCCGGCGGCCAGCAGCCGCAGGAAGTGGGATTTGCCCGAGCCGTTGGAACCGAGCACGCCTACTCGGTCACCAAACCAGATCTCGTTGCTGAAGGGCTTCATAAGTCCGGTAAGTTCGAGCTTTTCGGCTACGACCGCGCGCTTGGCGGTGCGTCCACCCTTCAAGCGCATCTTCACGTTTTGCTCTAGCGGAATCGCCTGGGGCGGGCCGGCCTCCAAGAACTTATCCAAGCGTGTCTGTGCCGCGTGATACCGGTTAGCCATATCCGAACGGAATGCCGCCTTGGTCTTATACATGATGACCAATTCCTTGAGCTTGGAATGTTCTTCATCCCAGCGCTTGCGCAGTTCCTCGAAGCGTTCGTTGCGTTCCTTGCGGGCCTGCACATAGGAGCCGAACGAACCACCGTGGATCCACGCGGTGGCTCCACCATGGCCGGGCTCCAGCGTGACGATGCGCGTGGCCGCGTTGTTGAGCAACTCGCGGTCGTGGCTGATGAATAGCACGGTCTTCGGGGAGCGCTCCATCATTGCTTCAAGCCAGCGCTTACCCGGTACGTCTAGATAGTTATCGGGCTCATCCAAGAGCAGCAGGTCGTCGTTGCCTTCGAAAAGCGCTTCCAATACGAGTCGCTTCTGCTCGCCGCCGGACAAGGTGCGCGCTTGGCGGTCCTGGGCGCGATCAAACGGGATGCCCAGCGCGGCCATGCAGACCTTGTCCCAAGTGGTTTCCAGCTCGTAGCCGCCGGCGTCACCCCACTCGATAATCGCTTCGGCGTAGCGCATGTGGACCTTTTCATCCTCGCTGACCAGCATCTTCGCTTCGCACGCTGCAACCTTGGCGGCTGCAGCAACGACGGACGGGGCGGCGGTGGAAAGCAAAAGATCCTTCACTGTCGATTCGTCGCGGACCTGGCCCACGAACTGGCGCATAATGCCCATCGAGCCCGAGCGATTAATCGCGCCCTCGTCGGCTTTGAGATCACCGGAGATGATCTTGATCAGGGTGGTTTTGCCGGTGCCGTTCGGCCCGATTAATGCGGTTTTGGAGCCGGCGGTCACTTTGAAGGTGACTCCGCCCAGCAACTGGGTGCCGTCGGAAAGGAAGTATTGGATGTCGGAAACGTCGATATGTGCCACCAGCCCATCCTAACCGCGATTGCTTTCCCGGCTGCTATGAGGAACTTGCGCATGCCGGTCTGTGGCATGCGCGCGAGGAGTGCCTAGTCGTACTTGTAGAACCCTTCGCCCGTGGCAGTGCCGAGTTTTCCGTGCTCGAGGTAGTTGGTTTTGAGCAGTTCTGCGAATTTTTGGCTGGTTTCATCACCGGAACGTGAAATGTTGTACGCGGTGTTCAGCCCGACGATGTCGTAAATTTCAAAGGGGCCCTTGGGCGCTCCGGTGCCCAGTTTCCACGTCTGGTCAATGGTTGCTGCGTCAGCGACGCCATTTACGAGCAGATGGCTCGCAGACTGCAGCAAAGGTACGAGCAGCGAATTGAGCACGTATCCCGGCTGTTCCTTCAGCACCCGAATCGGGACCATCCCGGTGCGTTCGGCGAAGTTCACCACCGCTTCGTAGGCTTCGGCGCTGGTCGACGCGGTGCCCATGACTTCGCCGGTATTGTTTTGCCAAACTCGGTTGGCGTAGTGCAACGCGAGGAAGCGATCGGGCCGGCCGGTGAATCCTGCAATAGCTGAAGGAAGCAACGTCGAGGAGTTGGTGGCGAATACGGTGCGAGCCGGGGCTGATTGCGCTAGCTTCCGGTAGGTATCCTGCTTGATTTCCAGACTTTCGGGCACCGCTTCGATCACCAGGTCCGCATCTTCGACAGCCTCGGCCAATTCACTGCTCAACCGAATGGAATCGCGTGCTGCTTGAGCTTTCGTGTTGTCGCCGGCGTCAAAGTAGTCCGCGTAAACCGGGACTAATTTATCCAGCCTGGCGGCGGCGGCTTCGAGGGCAGCGTCATCGATGTCGTAGCCGACAACGGGCAGACCATGGTAGGCGGTTTGGAAGATGATCTGGGAACCAAGTACGCCGGTACCTAAGACTGTGGTGTTGTTCAGGATCATGAGCTCGTCCGTACTTGATTTCCTTGTGAATTTATAAGCCGCGCAGGTACACCGAGATGCCTGCACCCACATTCACTCACATTTAGTTGAGTATATTCAACTAAATGTGAGTGAAGGAACTAGCCACAACTTGTTCAACTCCCGTTGCCCGGAATTCACCTCGCGGCCGGATTGATTTGCCAATCTTAAGAGGGAATTTATGGGAAACATCAAGCTTGATGGGGATAGGGAACGTGAACCGAGTCGCAAAGAAATCTGCAGGCATTCTCGCCGCAGCCATAGTGGTGGGCGCAGTAGGCGCTGCGCCATTGACTACGGCGGGGGTCGCAACCGCCGATACCGGGAGCTACTTTGAACGCACCGCGACATACCCGGTGTATCAGAACGACCCAGACGGGGCCGCAGCCGAAACTGCCTCCGAAATCTCGACCGTTTCCGAAGATGGCAAAACCCTGATCTACTCTGACGCGCTCGCCCGCCAGGTGGGATTCGTGGATATCAGCGACCCCGCCGCACCGAAGGGTTTGGGAACGCTCCCGCTGCACCAGCTCGGTAGCCCAGAAGACGAACCAACTAGCGTTGCCGCCTATGGCGAGTACGTTTTTGTTGTAGTCAACACCTCGGAAAGCTACTCGAACCCTTCGGGACGGGTAGACGTTGTGCGCATTGCTGACCGTACGCTGGTCCACAGCATCGAATTGACCGGACAGCCGGACTCCATCGCGATCTCCGAAGACGGAGCCTACGCGGCGATCGCCATCGAAAACGAACGTGACGAAGACGCCGGAGACGGCGGGCTGCCGCAGGCGCCCGCCGGTGCTATCGAGATCCTGGATCTCGTGGGCGAAAACCCCGAAGCCTGGAGCGTTCGCGAGGTGCCGCTGACCACGGGGACGCGCGAAGCCCCGATTGCGCTTCCGATGCTTAGCGACGCTGGATTCGACACCCCACAGGATCCGGAGCCCGAGTACGTCACCATCAATGCCAAAAACCAATTGGCGGTAACCCTCCAAGAAAACAACGGCGTAGTCCTCATCGACCTGCCCAGCGGTGACATTACCGGCGCCTTCAGCGCAGGCAGCGTTGACCTGGAAAACATAGACATCGAAGAAGACGGGAAACTGGATCCCACCGGCTCGCTGAAAGACGTTCCGCGCGAACCGGACGCGATCGGCTGGATCCAAGATCGCTACCTCGCCACCGCCAACGAAGGGGACTGGAAAGGTGGCAGCCGAGGCTTCACCATTTTCGATTCCGAAACCGGCGAAGTTGCTTGGGATGCAGGAAACACCTTCGAACGCTTGGCGCTCTCCCAGGGGCTGTTCCCGGAGAAGCGCGCTGGCAAGAAGGGGGTGGAACCCGAGGGGTTGGCGATCGACAGCTTCAACGGCGTCGACTACGCCTTCGTCGCCTCGGAACGAGGCAACTTCGTCGCGGTGTACGAACTTAGCGATCCAACCAATCCGGAATATCTGCAGACCCTGCCAACCACCAACGGGCCGGAAGGCATCCTTCCGATCCCAGGCCGGAACTTGCTGGCCGTGGCCTCGGAAACAGATGAGGCAGACAAGGGCGTACGATCGTCGATTACGCTATTCTCCTTCGGTGCAACCGAAGCGCAATTCCCCGCGTTGGCATCCAGCATCGAGAACCTGGTGCCGTTCGGAGCGTTGAGCGGGTTGAGCGACAATCCCGAATATTCGGAGAAACTTTACGCGGTCAGCGACAACGCCTATGAACCACGCATTTACTCCATCGACACCGCGCAGGAGCCCGCGCTGATCGAGAGCTCCATGGCGGTGACCAAGGACGGTGGCCCCGCCGAATTCGATCTGGAAGGCATCGCGGCCCGTGCTGAGGGAGGGTTCTGGGCTGCGCATGAAGGCGAGGAAGGCGCAGAAAACGCGTTGCTGCGCATTGATGAAGCCGGTGCCGTCACCGAGGAAGTGCCGTTGCCTGCGGAAGTCGTCGCGGAACTAGGCGGACAGGGGCTCGAAGGTGTCAGTGTGCGTGGTGAAGGCGCAGAAGAAGAAGTCATCTTCACCCTGCAGCGTGAAGTGCCAGGCGAAGACTTCGTCCGCATCGGCAAATATGTTCCTGGCTCTGCCGAATTCACCTGGTATGGCTACCAGCTTGAGCCCGCCGGTGACGATGGATCGTGGAATGGGCTTTCGGAAATCACCGAGCTTCCGGACGGATCGTTCGCCGTCATCGAGCGCGACAAGCGCAACGGTGAGAATGCCCAACTCAAGGCCCTGTATAAGTTTGAGCTTCCAGAAGGTGTGGCTGGTGAGGTCACCATGCTGGAAAAGGAACTAGCAGTTGACGTGCTTCCGGTGCTTGAAGCGACCAATGGCTGGACCCAGGAGAAGCTCGAAGGCCTGGCCATCGCCGGTAGCGGTGATGCGTATATCGTCACCGATAATGATGCGGTGGATGATGCCAGCGGTGAGACGGTGTTCGCTAATTTGGGCACGGCCGCAGAGGTCTTTGGGATAGGCGAGCGCCCCGTTGAGTCGCAGGCTCCGGATGAGACCAATGCACCGGACGAGTCGGCATCGCCGGAGGCTTCGCCCACGGCCGAGCCTTCCCAGCACCCAGAAGTGAATGAAACCCCGAACGAAGAAACCACGGAACCCAAGCAGGAACAAAGCTCCGAACCGACCACAGAACCCTCTGAGGGGGAGTCTGAGCAGCGCAAAATCGATAGGCTCGCCGACACCGGGGTAAACAGTCTCTGGCTGCTTCCGGTCGGCCTAGTTGCCGCAGGATTAGGACTCGCGGCCGCAATCAAGAACTCGCGTGCTCGTCGATAGTTCTTGAAAAACCAGCGGTAGTCATTGCAAGGCATCGGGTCTGCTTGGAGATATTTCCGAGCAGGCTCGAAATCTTGTTCAGGGCAGCTCGGCTCGGTAGGCGAGGCGCGGAGAAACCTTGACTTTCCATCATGGAAAGACAAGACTTTCCTTAATGGAAAGTAGGGTGTGATGGACAGCGGAAAGCATGTGGCGGGCAACTATGAGCCGCGCGAAGCACTGGCCGAAATAGAGGATGCTTCGGAGGCGATGGTAGGTGCTACGGAGGCGCCGCGTAAAATCATGTATGCCATGCTGGCTTTCGTGGCAACGATCTGTGCATTGGCGAACTACGTGTCATGGCCGGTCTTCTGTGCGCTGCTTCTGCTGATCATTCCTCTGGGTTTCTGGTATGTCCTGCTGATGCGCAAGCGGCCCAAGGCGCGTCCGATTCTCAGGCATTCAGGCCGCTACATGGGCTATGTTCTTCTTTTTATGTTGACCTTGCAGGTCGCTAGCTTCTGGGAACCTGGGTCCTGGGGCGAGGTGGGCCTGAAATGGCTGGCGCTATTTGGTGTTCTGTGTTTGTGCATGACCGGTATGCGCACGGCAACGATCAAGAATCGGCTCAAAGACGCGAATGAGCGCGATGTCTAATCACGGGGAGTTCAATGACCTAATTCATGCCCCAATCCGTCTGCGCATCTGCGCCAGCTTGGCTCCACTCAAATATGCCGAGTTTGCTCAACTGCGTGATTCGTTGGGAATTGCCGATTCGGTACTGAGCAAGCATTTGAAGCAGCTCTCCGAGGCCGGATTTATCGACGTGGAAAAATTCTCGAAGGGTGGGCGAAGCCATATGCGGCTAATGCTCACTCCCAACGGGCGGCAGGCTTATGTCCGCCATGTCGCAGCGCTTCGGGCGCTAACGGAAGGTAGCTACTAGTCTTTGGGCGCCCGCGTGGCGGGGCTGCCGACTTGAGGCCAGGAGGCGCGTTGGCATCACGCTATTGCTTCACGAACGTGGAGCTTGAAACGTTTTCTCATCTTGCCTCAGGTGAGCCGAGCCGTAACGTGTTTTGGCTCCGGCCGGGATTGGGCATTCTGAAAGCCGATTCGGCCGTTTGCCAACGATCCTGAGGTTTGGGACTAGCCGTGATCAGAATATTGGCGTTTTCGCTAGATAGCGGCAAGCAGCCGCTGGTAGCGCAGCCAATTGCTTTTGCTCCACGCACGCGAAAACCGTGGCTCCGAAACTTTCAGAACCACGGTCTTAGACGCTGACTAGCTTGAATGCGAGAGATTAGTGAGCGGCGCTCTTCTTCGTGCTGGAGACAACGACGGCGATAATCGCCGCAACGACTGCTCCGACCAGCAACAGCTTGCCGCTCTTGCAGGACTTCTTTGGCGCGCCCAGCTTCTGCTGCGCGGTCTTCACCGCGTTCTCAACGGATGAACGGGTGCGCTGCGCGGCCTTCGAATTGCCACTGACGCTTTCGATCAGGTTGGCGCCCGCGTTGCCGATAGCTTCACCGTTCACTCCGGAGATTGCGTTATTCCACGTCTCGCGAAGATCCTTCGGGATTTCTGCCTTGGCTGACTTAGCCAACTTGTTCAGCGATTTCTCGACTTCTTTGAAAGTCTTGGCAGTCTTTGACATTTTTACCCTACTCTCGTTGAGGATCCCGTGGTTTGTTACTTTTTGGTAACTCGGGCCACTCAATCTACCCTAGCCAGCCCGAAGATAACTCTCAATAGTGGAGGGTTTAGCTCATTGCGAACTCACAGCGTACGCGAGGCTGGTCTTGAGTTCTCGCAACCAAACTGGGCATCCAGCGTATCTGAAGATTGCGGTGCAGCGTGTTGAGCCGGTCGGCCCCGGGAGCAAAGCCAACGCGCGCCTTGGAATGCAACGCAGTTTGGTGCATCCCCGGCCAGGAAGCCACTCAATGAGCCGTCCCCATGCGGTTTGCGAGATTCCTCCAGCAAGCAGCCCGACGGCCACCCGTATAGTCGTTCTGCGCCAAGTCAAGGACAAAGGATAGAGTGGGTGCGTGACTGAGCAGACTACCAAAGCAAACCATTGGGTCCGAGCCGCGATCGCCCTACTTGACGCAGATGCGAACCGCAGTGCCGACACCCACCTCCATGTCTTTCCGCTGCCAAAGCAGTGGGGAATCGACCTGTACTTGAAGGACGAATCGGTGCATCCCACCGGATCGCTCAAGCACCGTTTGGCTCGCTCATTGCTGCTCTACGGTTTGGTCAATGGCAAAATCGGTGAGCACACCACTCTTGTGGAGGCCTCTAGCGGCTCCACCGCGGTATCCGAAGCGTATTTCGCCCGCATGCTCGGCCTGCCTTTCATTGCTGTAGTACCCCGGACTACCAGCAGGGAGAAAATTGAACTCATCGAGTTCTATGGCGGACGCTGCCACCTCGTCGATGCCGCCGGCGAAGTGGATCTTGCGGCCCGGCAGCTCGCCGAGGAATCCGACGGATATTACCTGGATCAGTTCACCTACGCCGAACGAGCCACCGACTGGCGCGGGAACAACAACATTGCCGAATCCGTGTTCTCGCAGCTTTCGGCCGAACGCCACCCGATTCCTTCATGGATCGTGGTCGGCGCCGGCACCGGCGGCACCTCGGCGACTTTTGGCAGATACGTGCGTTACCGCCAGCATGACACCCAAGTTGCCGTGGCCGATCCGGAAAACTCATCCTTCTACGAGGGGTGGCGTACCGGAAATATGCAGTACTCCACCGGGCTCGGGTCGCGGATCGAGGGGATTGGCCGGCCCAGCGTCGAGCCGTCCTTCGTGCCCGGGGTCATCGACCAGATGATCCAGGTGCCCGATGCGGGCTCGCTGGCTGCCATGTACCTGCTGCGGGCGCACACCCGGCACTGGACCGGAGGGTCGACGGGAACCAACCTCTACGCGGTCTTCCAGATCATTGCAGGCATGCTCGAACGCGGGGAAAAGGGAAGCATCGTGACGCTCATTTGCGACTCCGGCGAGCGCTACGCCAACACCTATTACAACCAGCAGTGGCTGGACGCCCAAGGTTTGGACCTCGCACCGCACCGCGCGAAGCTTGAAGGATTCCTGGACTCCGGACGGTTCGAAGGCTAATCGGCGTCCGGGCGCAGCACCGGCATCAGGCCCAAGGTCTTCTTGCGTTGATGCACCGAGAAGTACTTCAGCCCGTGGACTCCGGCGACGAAGTGCCGCCTGGAACGTGCCGGAAGGTAGAGCACGTCGCCGAGCTTCAGCGAGATCGAATTCGTTTCGGTGTGCAGCGTCCCGGTGCCCTCGAACACGTGGATGAGCACGTCCAGTTCCGGGCCGCGGTGTTCGCCGATTTCCTGGCTGGGCGCCAGCGCGATGACATTCGCATCCAGGTCGCGGCTCTCCGGTTCGAGCTTCCAGATGGCACCGTCTACCGTGCTGCCTTGTTCGCCGAGCCAGGCCGTGTTCGTCATGATGCGCGGCGCCGGGGTGCTGGCGAGCTTGGTGATGATGACTTCCCAGTCTCCGCCAATCCGTTCGGTCGCCTCCCAGATATAGGTGCCGGGGAGGTTGCGTTCGAATTCCGCGTGAAGGTTCACCGGTTCATGGTCATTGAGCAGGCTCAGGTACCCGCCGGTGGGCAAGGAGTCGTAGGCCTCCATGATTTTTCCGTGGCGTTCGGGTTTCGGGATGTTCCGCGCATCGACCACGTGACTGCTTGACTGTTCCTCCACTGCAACCTCCAAGGTTTCGCTCGCCTGCCCGCTGGTTGCCTCTAGCCTAGTTGCTATGAGCCCGGGGCCGCCCGTGGCGTATTACGATGAAGCCAGATCAGCAACATCTCCGGTCAGATGCAGGAGCAATACCGTATGAACCAGGCAACCTCGGATTCAAGCGCCGCGCCCACCGCGAACACCGTGGCGCAGTTCAAGGCAAACCTCGCCTCGGTCCGCGGGCGCATCGCGGCGGCCGAACTCGCTGCCGGGCGGGCGCCGGGCAGCGTGCGACTGCTGCCGGTGACCAAAACGGTGCCCGAAGAGCGGCTGCGCCTGGCGATCGCGGCGGGCATGGACTGGCTGGGGGAGAACAAGGTGCAGGAGGCCGCGCGCAAGGCGCAGAACCTCGCCGACATTCCGGGGCTCAAATATTCGGTGATCGGCCACCTGCAATCGAATAAGGCCAAGGACGTGGCCCGCTTCGCCGACGAATTCCAGGCTTTGGACAACCTGCGCCAGGCCACCGCGCTGCAGCGTCGGCTGGAACTCGAAGACCGCACCCTGGATGTTTTCGTGCAGGTGAACACCTCGGGCGAGGAAACCAAATTCGGTTTGGACCCAGCAGCGGCCCCTGAATTCTTGCGTTCGCTGCCGGGCCTGGACCGGCTGCGGGTGAAGGGGCTGATGACCCTTGCGATCTTCTCCTCGGACCGGCAGGCGGTGCGTACCTGCTTCACCACGCTGCGGGAACTGCGCGATCGGCTGCGCGAGCAGGCGCCCGAGGGGATCGGGTTGGAAGAATTGTCCATGGGGATGAGCGGGGATTTCGAGCTGGCCATCGCCGAAGGCGCGACCGTGGTGCGGGTGGGCCAGGGGATCTTCGGTGCTCGTGCACTGCCCGATTCGCATTACTGGCCGGGCTTCGCCGGTTAGCGGTTAGCCAGCCGGCGCTTTTCTCTCGTAGGCTGAGCGTTATCAACCGGTGGAATCCGGCCCCTTGTTTGCAGGAGGAAATTAATGCCTACCGTCGCCGAACACATGATCGAACAGTTCCACACCCAGGGTGTCAAGCGCATCTACGGGGTTCCGGGAGATTCGCTGAACGGGCTGACCGATGCGCTGCGCGAAAACGGGGAGATGGAATGGATCCATCATCGCCACGAGGAGGGCGCCGCCTTCGCCGCAACCGCCGAAGCCGAACTCACCGGGGAACTGGCCGTCTGCGTCGGTTCCTGCGGGCCGGGAAACCTCCACCTGATCAATGGGCTCTACGACGCGCAACGCTCCCGGGTGCCGGTGCTGGCCATTGCCGCGCAGATCCCCACCGACGAGATCGGGTCAAACTATTTCCAGGAAACCCACCCGGTAGAAATCTTCCGCGGCTGCTCGGTCTACGCCGAACAGGTCTCGGACCCCAAGCAGTTGCCGCGGATGCTGCGCATCGCCATGCGCGAGGCGATCGAAAAGCGCGGGGTTGCGGTGCTGGTGATCTCCGGAGACGTGGCGCTCTCCCAAATGGAACGCAGCGGAACCCAAGCGATCGTCAAGACCAACCCGCGGGTGCTGCCCGATGACGCGGAGCTTGCCCGCGCCGCGCAGCTGCTTGAATCCTCGGCCAAGGTCACCATCCTGGCCGGGGCCGGCACCGCCGGGGCGCACGCGGAGGTGATGGAGCTGGCCGATCGGCTCGCCGCCCCGATCGTGCACTCGATGCGCGGCAAGGAGCATATCGAATACGAGAACCCCTTCGACGTGGGGATGACCGGGCTGCTCGGCTTCGCCTCCGGCTACCGGGCGATCGAGGAATGCGAGGTGCTGCTGATGCTCGGCACCGATTTCCCCTACCAGCAGTTCTACCCGCAGCATGCCAGCATCATCCAGGTCGATCTGCGCGGGGAACAGCTCGGCCGGCGCACCACCGTGGATGTGCCCCTGGTGGGCACGGTGAAGGACACCGCCGCGGCGCTGTCGGCGTTGCTGCCCCGGCAGGGCAAGCGCAAGCACCTGAACGACGCGCTGGAGCACTACGCGAAAACCCGCACCAAACTCGACGAGCTGGCCACCCCCTCGCGCGGCAAGGCGGCCATCCACCCGCAATACCTGGCCCGGCTGATCGACCTGGCAGCGGATCAAGACGCGATCTTCACCGCCGATGTGGGATCCCCGGTGATCTGGGCGGCCCGCTACCTGAGCATGACCGAAGACCGCCGGCTGCTCGGCTCCTTCAACCACGGCTCGATGGCCAACGCCCTCTGCCACGCCCTGGGCGCCCAGGCAATCGACCGCACGCGGCAGGTGATCGCCTTCGCCGGGGATGGCGGGCTGACGATGATGCTCGGCGAGCTGCTGACCGCCACGCAGAATAAGCTGCCGATCAAGGTGGTGGTCTTCAACAATTCCTCGCTGAACTTCGTGGAACTCGAAATGAAGGCCGCCGGCTTCGTGACCTATGCCACCGAGCTGGAGAACCCCGACTTCGGTGCGGTGGCCAACGCCGCGGGGCTCAAGGGCTTCCGGGTGGAGGACTCCGCGCAGCTCGAGGCCACGGTCAAAGAATTCCTCGCCCACGACGGGCCGGCCTTGCTGGACGTGGTCACCGACCGGCAGGAAATGTCGATGCCGCCAAGCATCAAGGTGGAGCAGGCCAAGGGCTTCGCGCTCTATGCCATCCGCACGGTGCTCTCCGGGCGCGGGGACGAATTGTTCGATCTGGCCAAGACCAATTGGCGCCAAATGTTCTAGCACCGGGATCTATGCCTATGCTTAAAGCCGGGCCCGCGTGAGCGGGGCCGGCTTTTGCAGCGAGCACCACCAAACAGAAAGAGGCGCAGGCGCTTTGATAACTTCGCAACCGGCCGCGGCCCAGGCGGCAACCACCGAGGATTTCGCCCGGAACTTGGCGAGCGTCAACCAGAAGATCGCCGCCGCTGCCGCCCGGTCCGGCCGCGAAGCCGGCGCGGTGCGCCTGTTGCCGGTCACCAAAACCATCGAGCCTGCCCGGCTGCGTCTGGCCATCGATGCCGGGGTGGACACCTTGGGGGAGAACAAGGTCCAGGAAGCGCTGGCCAAATACGAGGAATTCGCCGCCGACTACCCGGATCTGCGCTATGCGGTCATCGGACCGCTGCAGGGCAATAAGGCGAAGTTCGTGGCCCGCTTCGCCCATGAGTTCCACGCCCTGGATTCGCTGAAGCTCGCCGAAACCCTGCAGCGTCGCCTCGAAGCCGAGGACCGCAGCCTCCAGGTCTTCCTCCAGGTCAACACCTCGGGCGAAGAAACCAAATCCGGGATCGACCCCAGCCAGGCCTCCGCGCTGCTCGAAGCCATCGCCCCGTTGGACCGGCTCATCCCGCGCGGGCTGATGACCATGGCAGCGAACACCACGAACGAGTCCTCCATCCGCGCCAGCTTCGCGCTGCTGCGCACCACCGCGGCGCAGCTGCGTGCCGGAGGAGCCCCCGAAGGCTTCGACCAGCTTTCCATGGGCATGAGCGGGGACTTCGAGCTGGCCATCGAGGAAGGCGCCACCGTGGTGCGCGTGGGCCAGGGGATCTTCGGCGCCCGCCAGTACCCGCAGGCGAACGCGTGAGCGGCTTTGAGCTAGACACCCGCCCGGTCGCCGCCGTGGTGCTCAGCTCCCAGCTGGCCTACGGTTCGGTGGGCAACAACGCCATCGCCCGAATGATCGAATTGGCCGGGCATCGCACGGTGGCGGTTCCCACCGTGCTGCTCAGCAACCTGCCGCACTATCCCTCGGTGGCCGGCGGCCCCATCTCGGATCAGTGGCTTGGCGCGATTCTGGAGGACCTGCTCAACCGCGATGCGCTGCGCGATGCCAGCTATGTGGTCGTCGGCTACCTGGGGGCGGCCAGCCAGGGGCGGATCATCGCCGACTGGTTCCTCGCCGCCCGGGCTCGCTACCCGAAGCTGCGGCTGATCCTGGATACCGCCTTCGGAGATACGGACGTCGGGCTCTACGCGAGCGAGGAGGTCGCCTCCAGCTATGCCGAGCACCTGATCGAGCATGCCTGGCTGATGACGCCGAACTGCTTCGAGCTCGCGCTGCTCACCGAAACTCAGATCCACGACGAACAAGACGCGGCCAACGCGGCCTTGGACCTCATGGAGGCCGGTCCCGCGCATGTGATCGTCACCTCCGCGCCCACCGACGACGAAGATTTCATCGGCTGCCTGCTCGCGATGGACGAGGAAGAGCTCGAGCAGTTCGACACCGGCCGGATTAGCACCGAGGCCAAAGGGGCAGGGGACTGCTTCCTGGGCCAGCTCACCGGTGCGCTGCTCTCCGGCCTCGCCCTGCCCGAGGCGGTGTCCCTCGCGGTCGCCGGAACCTCCGAGGCGTTGGCCGGGGTGCACCCGGCCTTCGCGGTGCAAGCGGGCTGAAATCACTTACCCACAGTCCGCCGGCGCGCGCCTAAAATGTCGGTTCGCCGGCGGACACTGGAGCTAGGGCACATCTTGTGTCCGGGCGTCGGGCAAGACGACGCGGAACACGCCGAGGAACATCTCACATGAAGAATTTTTAAACCACATCGACCATCCTCGAGGCTGTGGACAAGTTTTGGCCGACCGCGAGAAATCGGGGTTTAAATGACCGTTAATATCCACAGCGGCTGTGGACGGCTCGGTGGATGAATGACATACTTGTAATACATCATCTTGTGGCCACTTGACCGGCCAAACACAAGATGTAGTATTGAACCCGTTGGTGAGTGAAACACCGAAAACACCCCATAGACAGCAATTTGGGGCATCCGAGAGGGTGGCCGGAAGCACCAGGAAATGGTGGAGTCCGAGCCAAAACAAGGACTTTTAAAAAGGGGAAACAGGGAAATGGCAATCACCGTTTACACGAAGCCGTCCTGCGTGCAGTGCAACGCTACATACCGCGCTTTGGACAAGCAGGGCATCGAGTACAACAAGGTAGACATCTCGCAGGATGCCGCCGCCCTGGAGCACGTCCGCGGCCTTGGCTACCAGCAGGCGCCGGTCGTTATCACCGACAACGATCACTGGTCGGGTTTCCGCCCAGACAAGATCGCTACCTTGGCCGTAGCCAACTAGTCGGCATCCGGGCCCCGCACGGGGTCCAAGGGAACTTACTCGTCGACCACCTAGCGGAGGCGAAGAAATGCCACCAGCAGCAGTTGCCGATCGACGGCAAAACGCTGAGGCTCACGAAGCCAAGGTGTACACCGATACCAACTTGATTTACTTCTCCTCGGTATCGGAGAACACCTTGCGCTTCGTAGAAAAATTGAATTTCAGTGCGGCTCGCATCCCGGTTTTTGCAACCGAACCGCAACTGATCGCAACGGCACCGTATGTATTGCTCATACCAACCTACGGCGGCGAAAGCGGGAAGCGTTCAATCCTTCCCCAGATTTTGAAATTTCTGGGTCACGAAGAGAACCGCGCAAACTTGCGTGGCGTGATTGGCGCAGGGAACACGAACTTCGGCGAGTACTACTGCATCGCGGCCAAGAAAATTGCTGCCAAATGCGACGTACCCGTTTTGTACACATTCGAACTTATGGGAACGCCGGAAGATGTTCTCAACGTCAATGAAGGGCTTGAAACCTTTTGGGCACCAGCGTCGCACAAGAAGAAGTAACGATGAATGACACCAAAGAGCTCCCCGCAAATATGCAGGGCCTGAGCTACAACGATCTGAACGCCATGCTGAACCTCTACGGTCCAGACGGCAAGATCCAATTCGAGGTGGACCGCTACGCAGCCCGCCAGTACTTCTTGGATCACGTGAACAACAACACCGTCTTCTTCCACGACCTGGACGAGAAGCTCGAATACCTGGTGAAGCACGAGTACTACGAGCGTGAAACCCTCGACCAGTACTCGATGAACTTCATCCGCGATCTGTTCAAGCGCGCCTTCGCCAAGAAGTTCCGCTTCGAAACCTTCCTCGGTGCCTTCAAGTTCTACACCTCCTACACGCTGAAGACCTTCGATGGCAAGCGTTACCTGGAGCGCTACGAGGACCGCGTGTGCATGGTTGCCCTGCATCTGGCCCGCGGCGATGAGCAGCTTGCTACGAGCCTGGTCGATGAAATCATCGCCGGCCGCTTCCAGCCCGCAACCCCAACCTTCCTCAACGCCGGCAAGGCGCAGCGCGGCGAACTCGTCTCCTGCTTCCTGCTGCGCATCGAAGACAACATGGAGTCCATCGCCCGCGCGGTGAACTCCTCGCTGCAGCTGTCCAAGCGCGGCGGCGGCGTGGCGCTGTCCCTATCGAACCTGCGTGAGCACGGTGCTCCGATCAAGCAGATCGAGAACCAGTCCTCCGGCGTCATCCCAGTGATGAAGCTTCTTGAAGATTCCTTCTCCTACGCAAACCAGCTTGGTGCACGTCAGGGCGCAGGCGCGGTATACCTCAACGCCCACCACCCGGATATCCACCGTTTCCTGGATACCAAGCGCGAAAACGCCGACGAGAAGATCCGTATCAAGACCCTCTCCCTTGGCGTGGTCATCCCGGATGTCACCTTCGAACTTGCCCGCAAGAACGAAGACATGTATCTCTTCAGCCCGTATGACGTGCAGCGCGTCTACGGCGTGCCGTTCAGCGAAATCTCGGTCTCCGAAAAGTACGAAGAGATGGTCGATGACTCGCGCATCAAGAAGACCAAGATCAGCGCCCGCGAGTTCTTCCAGACTCTGGCGGAGATCCAGTTCGAATCCGGCTACCCGTACATCATGTTCGAGGACACCGTAAACCGGGCGAACCCAATCGAGGGCCGGATCACCATGTCGAACCTCTGCTCGGAAATCCTCCAGGTTTCTTCGGCTTCGGAGTTCGGCGACGACTTGAGCTACTCGAAGGTCGGCAAGGACATCTCCTGCAACCTCGGCTCGATGAACATCGCCAAGGCCATGGACGGCAAGGATATCGCCGGCTCGGTGGACATCGCGATTCGCGCCCTGAGCGCGGTATCGGATATGTCCTACATCGCTTCGGTGCCGTCGATTGCCGATGGCAACAAGAAGTCGCACGCCATCGGCCTGGGCCAGATGAACCTGCACGGCTTCTTGGCCCGCGAGCACATCTACTATGGCTCCGAAGAAGGCATCGACTTCACCAACATCTACTTCTACACGATCCTGTTCCACGCGTTGACCGCATCGAACAAGATCGCCATCGAACGCGGCGAAACCTTCGACAACTTCGAGAACTCGCAGTATGCCTCCGGTGAATTCTTCGACAAGTACACCTCGCAGCAATGGGCTCCGGCCACCGAGCGCGTGCGCGAACTCTTCGACGGAATCCACATTCCTACCCAGGAAGACTGGAATGCGCTGAAGGCTTCGGTCATGGAGCACGGTATCTACAACCAGAACCTCCAGGCCGTTCCGCCGACCGGCTCGATCTCGTACATCAACAACTCGACTTCCTCGATCCACCCGGTCGCCGCGAAGATCGAAATCCGCAAGGAAGGTAAGATTGGCCGCGTTTACTACCCGGCTCCTTACATGAACAACGAGAACATCGATTTCTACGAGGACGCCTACGAAATCGGCTACGAGAAGATCATCGATACCTACGCCGCTGCAACCCAGCACGTGGATCAGGGCCTGTCGCTGACACTGTTCTTCAAGGACACCGTGACCACTCGTGACATCAACAAGGCGCAGATCTACGCATGGCGCAAGGGCATCAAGACCTTGTACTACATCCGCCTGCGCCAGCTTGCGCTGGAAGGTACCGAGGTCGAAGGCTGCGTTTCCTGCATGCTGTAGCAGTAACGCTCTACAATGTGACTCATTCGCTCCTTGACTTGGAAGAGATCCGCAGCAAGGGGCGAATGACCGTTAAAAGAATTTAGGAGCCGTGGTGGTACACGACTCCTAAACCGCCTCGCTTTGCGTGGCATTCCAATAGCAACTGGAGTGTCTGACGATAGCAAGTTTTGTGCATAAAGACCAAACCTTGTGAGCGAGGCGATATAGGAAGCCACTAAAAGGTGTGCTGAATTATCGCCGAGAAATCGGCAGAAAGGAGCCACTTAAATGGCTCAACGAGTGAACCGTAGTTCAAAATCCGGAAAATTTGTCTCCAAAGCCGCTGCTGCTCGCTGGCCCGCGAAAACAACCACGGAACGTGTTGGTAGTGGTACTAAGAACGAAAATACGGTTGCGCGGTCTTCGTCGACTGGCCGATTCGTGCCCAAAGTTGAGTTGAAGACTAATCCTTCTGGGACAATTGCTCAAAAGGTCTAAGATAAACTCGTTGTGGTGAGCCTCCGAGCGGAGGTTCACCACCACGTGCTGTGTATGTCGATGCCACGTGCGATGCGTGGCTTTGGAAGGAATAATGACTGAAAAGCTGAAGCTTTCCGGACACGTCGAGGCTATCAACTGGAACCGTATCCAGGATGATAAAGACGTTGAGGTTTGGAACCGTCTAGTCAATAACTTCTGGCTACCGGAAAAGATTCCGCTGTCCAATGACATTCAGTCTTGGGGAACTCTTACCGCGGCCGAGAAGTTGCTGACCATGCGCGTCTTCACCGGCCTGACCCTGCTTGACACGCTGCAGGGTACCGTCGGCGCAGTTTCGCTGATCCCGGACGCGCTGACCCCACACGAAGAAGCCGTGTACACCAATATCGCCTTCATGGAATCGGTGCACGCAAAGAGCTACTCCTCCATCTTCTCTACCTTGGCTTCCACCAAGGAGATCGATGAGGCATTCCGCTGGTCCACGGAGAATGTGAACCTGCAGAAGAAGGCTCAGATTATCGAGAGCTACTACCATGGCGAAGATCCGCTCAAGCGCAAGATCGCCTCGACGCTACTGGAATCCTTCCTGTTCTACTCGGGCTTCTACCTGCCGATGCACTGGTCCTCGCACGCGAAGCTGACCAACACCGCAGACCTGATCCGCTTGATCATCCGCGATGAGGCCGTTCACGGTTACTACATTGGCTACAAGTTCCAGAAGGGCCTGGAAGGTGCAAGCGAAGAGCGCAAGCAGGAGCTGAAGGACTACACCTTCGAACTCATGTATGAGCTATACGAAAACGAAGTTCAGTACACCCACGATCTCTACGATCCTGTAGGCCTGTCCGAGGACGTCAAGAAGTTCTTGCACTACAACGCCAACAAGGCGCTGATGAACCTGGGCTACGAGGCAATGTTCCCGGCAACCGTCACCGACGTATCGCCAGCTATCCTGTCGGCATTGAGCCCGAATGCCGATGAGAACCACGACTTCTTCTCCGGCTCCGGATCCTCCTACGTGATCGGCAAGGCCGTGAACACCGAAGACGAGGACTGGGACTTCTAAGCGCTTAGTCTCTTCCTGGCAACGGCCCCGTTTCTCAACGGGGCCATTGCCGTACCCGAAGAAATAAGCCCGCGGCCGGCTGCATATCGTGGATACTTGGACAGTAACGGATCCAGTGATGAGCGAACGCGGGGGTGAATGTGCAGATCGAATCAGCATCCAATGATCTGGGCACATTAGACGAGCAGCAAGTGCAACGGATTCGACGCAAATCGATTTCGGTACTTGCGGCCGGACAAATCCTTGGTGGGTTAGGCGGCGGAGCCACCTTGACGCTGGGGTCCTTGCTGATCGTCAGCATCTCGGGTCTGGACTCACTGGCAGGCATGGCCGCCACGATGAATACGCTGGGCGCGGCGCTCATGGCAATTCCGCTGGCGTTGATGGCGCAGAAACACGGCCGACGGATATCCCTCTCGAGCGGTGCAATACTGGCGGCAAGCGGCATCGTGGTCATTATCGCCGCCGCATTCCTCGACTTCTGGCCGCTCTTGATGCTGGGCATGCTGATCCTTGGCACGGGTGCCGCAATGAATCTCCAATCGCGATTCGCCGCCACGGATCTTTCCACGAAGGCCACCCGTGGACGCGATCTTTCGGTAGTCGTCTGGTCAACGACCATCGGTGCGGTCATCGGTCCGAACCTCTTTGAGCCTGGCGAGGTGATTGCCCAGTACATCAACCTTCCGCCCTATACCGGCGGATTCCTGATCGCCATGTGCGCTCAGCTAGCCGGTGCACTGGTCTACTGGATTGGGCTCCGGCCCGACCCGCTGCGAATAGCACAGCGTCAGGCTTTGGGTCGGCCGGATTCCGGGCAGGTCCGCCGCCGTGGATGGCATATATTGCGTACGTCCGTAGCCGCGCGCCGGGCGGTACTCACCGTGGCCCTGTCGCATATGTATATGGTGTCGATGATGTCGATGACCCCGATTCATATGCAGCATCATGGCGCAACGCTCACCTTGATTGGTTTCACCATATCCATGCACGTGGCCGGCATGTACGCCCTGTCGCCGGTCTTCGGGTGGCTGACCGACAAATGCGGTTCACGGGTGATCATTCTGGCGGGGCAGGCGCTACTGATCTCCGCCAGCGTCTTGGTTTGGACCAACTCCGCAGATCATGTGGTTACCACCATGGCCTTGCTTTGTTTGGGCCTGGGCTGGTCCGCCGCAACGGTTGCGGGATCAACCATGATTTCCGGTGCCGTGGGAATCAACGAACGCCCGCAACTGCAAGGTACTTCAGATCTTTGCATGAGCTTGGCCGGGGTGATGGGCGGGCTCTGCGCCGGACCGATTCTAGCCGCCATCGGTTTCCAAGGACTGGCTCTAGTCCTCCTCGCCCTCGCGATGATCATGATCATGCTGAACATCAAGAGGTCCGCGCCGGAGGCTATCCATGAGTAGGAATTAGTGCGAAGGTGAAATTCACGGACACTTGCTGAAGGGATAGCTCGCATGGCACATAGAACTCGATGCATCATCGTTGGCGGTGGCCCGGCCGGCATGGTGGCCGGACTCCTCTTGGCGCGGAGCGGAGTCCCCGTGACGGTATTTGAGAAACATGGGGATTTTCTTCGTGACTTCCGTGGCGATACCATCCACCCATCCACGATGTTGCTGCTTGAGGAACTTGGATTGATGGAAGAGTTTGAAAAGATCGGCTACAGCAAGGTGTCCTGGGCGCAATTTCCCGCACGAGACGGGGCCCGCACCACGGTTCTCGACCTGTCCAAGCTCAACCATCCCTATCCGTTTATCGCGATGGCTCCACAGTGGGACTTCCTGGATCTATTGGCTCGTGCCGGTGAGTCCGAAGCGAATTTTGACCTGCGCATGAATTGCGACGTGACCGACGTGCTCACCATGGGAGAACGCATTGTGGGCGTACGTTATTCGGGGCCCGACGGAATCGGCGAAATGCACGCGCTGTTGACCATCGCGGCCGACGGAAGATGGTCGAAGATCCGCGATGCTGCGGGGATCGCCATTAAAGAGTTCGCCGTGCCAATTGACGTCTGGTGGTTCAAGATCCCCGGAGCATTGAATCTAAAGAATGTATTGTCTCCGGCCTTCACCAGGGACAGATCTTTCGTGCTTATTCCCAGGCACGGGTACGTTCAGACAGCGATGCTCTTGCCGAAGGGGAAAGACGCAGAGCTGCGTGCTCAAGGCACCGGGCCGTGGCACCGGGCGATTGTCGAGGCCGCTCCCGAACTTGAAGAAGGGGTCCCGGCGCTGACACTTCAGGACGCTAAATTACTGGATGTGAAACTCAACCGCGCGATACGGTGGTGGCGCCGCGGGCTGTTGTGCATCGGGGATTCGGCACATGCCATGAGCCCGGTTGGGGGAGTGGGCGTGAACCTGGCGGTTCAGGATGCAGTCGCGGCGGCTCGAATACTTGCCGAGCCGCTCAAAGCCGGAACGATTTCGGATCGGGATGTGGCCGCTGTCCAGAACCGGCGCATCCTCCCGACCATCGTGGTCCAGAGCACCCAGCGGCTGATGCACCTAGGATTGCGGCGGTTGATGAAAACAAGCAATGACGTGCTCTTGCCGGGACCTGTTGCGAGAATCTTGCGTACGTTTCCCAAGCTCACTTCGATTCCAGCCCGGCTTTTGGGGGTAGGAATCCTGCGCGAACGCCCGCCGGAAGCTGCAAAGCGAAATTCAGCGGAACGCTAGGACCCCTAGAAACACCAATGGTGCAGTACCATCCGAAACGGACGGTACTGCACCAAAAGTTTGGCAGTTGCTAAAGCTTAGCGAGCCTGGATGTTGGTTGCCTGTGGGCCCTTTGGACCGGCTTCCAGGGTGTACTCAACGTTCTGGCCCTCTTCGAGGCTACGGAAACCGAAGCTCTGGATTGCGGAGTAGTGTGCGAACACATCTGCCGATCCATCGGAAGGAGCGATGAAGCCGAAGCCCTTTTCAGCGTTGAACCATTTTACGGTGCCAGTAGCCATGTTTTTATTTCCTTATTTATTCATTGGCCACTACGTGACCTTGTTGCCGAGTCGAAATCCGAAACGGAAAATTAGTGGTTACCTCGAGCAGTACTATGTTGGGCGATTTCCATGCCGTCGGTATCAGCGATCGAATGCTGATTTTGCCGATACCGGCCAAAACGGAGGTCGCTACGCACGCTAAATGTCCTTGCGGTCCATAGACATGACTGTGGAATAATGGCCAGAGTCAGTGGAGTAGAATTTGGAAGCCGCATCGTGGAAACGCTGAGAAGCGCCTGGACGAGCTGTAAGCGGTGAAGAAGAGAAGATGAAAATTCGTTTCGATAGGAGTTCGCTAATTCCGAAGAATCGTTGAACCGATTTGCTGCACAGACGATTTGCTTGTCTTGCTACAAATCTAAACTGCTAACATTCGCTGGCGGATGACTCACACCTGCAAACGTCGAGGTAACAAATTAAGCGTACCATCATTTTTCGCCCTTGTCCTACAGCCGGCCTCTCATCGAGGGGTTGGCTGCAGGACAAGGGCACCCAGGGCTACATATCGGAGTACCAGTGATCGAATGGGTTGGCGGGTTCGTCTTCGTCTTCCAGGTCATCGTCTCCGTCAAAGGATCGGCGAATCGAATCGTCGCGGGCACCCCCTTGGAAGGCCGAAGATTCCCCGGGATAATCGGAGTTTTCGCCTAGCCGGACAAATAGTGGACCCGTTGGCAGGACTCCCTGCTCGTACATCTCGTGGTGCACGTGGTTGGTCATTTGCCGCCACGCTCCAGAATCAAATGCCCGGAAACCGTGTCCGGTGAAAGAAATTTGAAAATCAGGCAAATTAGTTTTCACTGCTCCTGGTGCAATCGAGGTTTCCGCGCTTGCCTCGATGCCTGCGTGCATTCTGAATAGCGTCCCCTCCTCCGGGGCGTCCATTGTCTCGATCCAGTACCAGATCTGGTCTTTGACTTCTTCGGCCTCGGCTTCTGGCAAGAGCTTCTCGGCCAGCGCCTTTGTTGCCTGCCTGAGATTCCCGACGCTTCTGGACGCGAGCGGTACCGAAATGCTGAGCAATGCCGAGCGGGGCCCATGCGTAAAGCCGGAGCCGTCAACGTGGGGCGGCATTGGACGGAGGCATCCGCTGAGCATTGGCGGTGGCACCCTGTCGCAAACGATGGTGTGCATCGCCGAATACATCTCGGCAAAACCTGAAAGCTCATCTTCTATGCCCAAGGTTGCTGCAAGCGCACCGTAGGTTTGCAGATCCTTGGTGATCCTGTCTCGCAGTGAGTCTTTCCTGTTTTCGAGGATCGCTTCGTACGAGTCGTCATCGACTTCGTCGATAATGATCCGCTTGATAGCAGCCAAGGGGAGTCCAAGATGCTGATGCTGGCGAATCTGCATCATGGTTTCAAACTGGGCCGAGCTGTACTTTCGGTACCCAGTGAACTGATCGACCCGAGCCGGATTGAGCAGGCCGAGCTTTTCATAGTGGTGAAGCGTCTTCACCGTCACGTTCATTAACGCGGCAAATTCTCCAATGCTGTACTCCATGTTGACATCGTATTGTCTGCCCTTAGGGGAGAGTTCAAGCCGAGAGTCACTTTCTTGCCAATTTTTTCTTGGCCGATTCCATAACTAGATCAGCATTGATGGCGGCGCCTGCCATAGTTCCGGCGGCGGTTGCCAAACCAATCATTGCCCCTAGGCTCGAGGCGTTGCCAGCTGCGAAAACTCCTGGCACGCTTGTGGCTCCCATCTCGTTGACCGAGATGAACTCGCCCATGGGGTTTTGGCTCAAGTGCCCGCCGAGCTGGAGGAACAGTGACGCGTTTGCTTTCATCTGGCTTGCCACCACTACGGCCTGAGCGTCCAGGGTGCTTCCGTTGTTCAAAGCCAAGGACTGCACCTGTCCTTCATCGCTGACGGCTATGTCGGTGACTTGCGCGTCGACGATTTCTATTTCCACTGCGGCGAGCAGTGCGCGGTTTTCTTTTGTCAGCGTTTGCTGCGCATGGTTAACGTAGGTGACAGCGTCGCTGAGCTGGCCAAAGAGCAGGGCCTGATGCGTGCTCATTTCACTGACACCTAAGATGGCGATGCGCTGATCGCGCACCTCCCATCCGTGGCAGTACGGGCAATGCAGGGCCGAGGTTCCCCAGGCTTTTTGCAGTCCTGGGATCTCGGGCAGGGTGTCGGTTAGTCCGGTTGCCAGGAGGATGCGTGCGGCCTGCCATTGCGAGGACTCGGTGGATACTGTGAATCCTTCTTCGAGCGAACCGCTCAGCGACTGAATGCGGGCGGACGCAAACTCGACTCCGTAGTCCCTTGCCTCCGTGCGGCCTAGCTCCAATAGCTCATGTGGGCTGATGCCTTCATGGCCAAGCACATTGTGCGCGTGCGCTGAGACGGCGTTGCGTGGTTTGCCTTCATCGACCACAAGGACTTTGCGCCGGGAACGGGCCAGCGCGATGGCTCCGGCTAGTCCTGCGTTGCCGCCTCCGATGATGATGGCGTCGTATTTTTCCATGATGCTCTCCTTCGCGGGGGTTTTGATTCACTATCCAAACTATCGATACATTGCATTGATCGTGTATGTTTTTGCGTATGACGCAAGAATTGGATTTAGACTCGGTCATTCGACAGCGCATTCGTGCCCTTCGCCAAGGCAAGGGGTGGTCCCTGGAGGCCCTTGCGAACCGGGCCGAACTCAGCGTTTCGACGCTGAGCCGGATCGAAACCGGCAACCGGAGGATCGCCCTGGACCAGCTGGTGCCGATCGCCAAGTCCCTGGGCACCACCTTGGACGAGCTGGTGGCTCCCGCCGACGGGAAAGGCGTGATCATCGGCCCCGAACCGATCGCTGTGCCGGGAATGACGATGTGGAAATTATCGGATGACGACGCGGTCAACGGGGTGGTGGTCACGAAGATCCGCTACGACCCGCAGCAGCAGGTGGTCCCAACGGAGGACAGGGTCCACCCGGGCAAGGAATGGTTCACCGTGCTCTCCGGCGAAGTGCAGCTCCGGCTCGGCGAACGAGTCTTTCACGTGAAAGCCGGGCAAGCGGCACAATTCGACACCATGACACCGCACTCGATTCGTGCCCTCGGCGGTATCGCCGAGGTGCTGAGCATGATGGACAGCGCCGGCACCCGCGCGCACCATCACGACGGGCATTGAGTCTAAGCCGCATCGCGGACCAAGTTTGGCTAGGCTGTGATCAAGAACCATTTAGCTTGCAGATCGGGAGATCGATTCATGACACACCAGCTCGAAGAAGAACTGGACAAGATCCTTGCCAACGGCGACTTCTACTTTGAAGAGCTGGGAGAAGGGCACTATCGGTCTTCCTGGCATACCCAGGGAGCGTGGAATCCTCACGAACAGCATATGGCGCCGGCTTCGGGGATCTTGACGCATGCCTTGGAGAACTTCCAGCCTCGCGATGACATGCGCATCGCCCGGTTGAGCTTCGAAATTCACGGGCTGATCCACGCCGGTGAATTCGAGGTCACCACGCGGATGATTCGCCCAGGCCGAACCATCGAACTGATCGAAGCCGAAATGACGGCCAAGGGGCGCACCAGCATCGTCGCCAGAGCCTGGCGAGTGATCACCGCAGACTCAACCGCGGTTGCGGGAACTGAAGATGCCGAAGTACCGGGTCCAGAGGACAGCGAACCGCAGAATATTTCCGCGCAGTGGCCCGGTGGGTACATTCGTTCCATCGAATTCCGCGCCGCTCCCGGCCGCCGCCCGGGTAAGGGCATCGCCTGGTTGCGGACCCCTTATGCGCTGCTAGATGGTGTGCAGGCCTCGCGATTGGCAAGTTTGATCGGGCTGGTGGATACCGCGAATGGCGTGGTGCCCCGCGTCGAGCCCGGCGATGGCAGCTGGATGTTCCCGAACCTGGATCTGCAGATCCACATGTACCGTGCGCCCGAAGGAGAATGGCTCGGCCTCGAGGTGCAGCAGAGCTACGGCACCGACGGCATTGGCCTGACCTCCACCGTGCTGCACGATGCCAGCGGACCCTTTGGCCGCGCCGAACAGATACTGACCGTGCGTCAGCTCTGATCTTGGATAGCCGCTAATTCGGCCAATAGCTTCTTCAGCTGCGCCTTGGGCATGATGGTGAAGCCCTTGGCACGGTAGGTTTCGCGATCTGCACCGTGGGCGCGGAACAGCGCATAGCCGCGCTTGACCAAAAACAGCACCGGCTTGCGGCGCTCGGATACGTCACGGATGAAGCGGCGGACCGTGGTCAGCAGCGCTGGTTCGTCCACATAGTAGGCCTGAACATTGATTCCCTCGGCGCGCAATGGTTCCAGCACCTCGGAGAGGAAAATTCCTTCGGCGATAATCGGCCCGCCGGTTCCATGCACTTCGCGATGCCCGCTGTAGCTGGAGGTAGCGATCGAATAATTCGGCACCTGCGTGCGGCCTTGGCGCAGCAGCTCATCAACCGCGTTCAGGGCAGCGTGCTGATTCCATGTATGCGGATGGTCCCAATCGATTTCGCCGTATCCGGTGCGCGGGAACGTTTCTGGGTGCCCGTCTTCGCTGATCTGCCGGTAGAACTCGTCCAGCGGAAGGTGCGGATTGCCGAAACGGTTGGCAAGGTATGACTTGCCAGAACCGGATGGACCGCCGAGCAGGATCACTGGGGTGGAAGAATTAGGCACCAGATTATTATCACGCAGAACCTCGCGGAACCCGAATTCTGAGCCTCTCATCACAGCCCCCGAGGGATCTTTTGAGGCATGGTGAACCGGCGTACGAAGCGGACTGAATTAGACTCTGAACATGACCCTTTGGAATCCCGAATCGAGCGCGCCGCTGTCCTACCAGTTTGAGGAAGCCAGCGGGGATCCCGAAGCTGACTTGGAACGCGGGGTTCAGCTGCTACGCGAGGTGCAGGCCGGTACGCGCGGCCCGCTGCTGCGTTTCTATCGGCCGGATCCAACGCTGGCCTTTGGCCAACGCGACGTCCGCCTGCCCGGGTTTCAGCGTGCGGCCGAGGCGGCCGAGGCGCGCGGCTTTGCCCCCTTGGTGCGCAAGGCCGGGGGACGGGCAGCGGCCTATCACCGCGGCACGTTGATCGTGGATCATATCGAACCGCATGCCGAAGCGATTATCGGACAGCAGCAACGCTTTAAGGTTTTTGCCGACCTCTACGCCCGAGCCTTCCGCCGGCTCAAGATTGACGCGCACGTGGGGCCGATCCCCGGCGAATACTGCCCCGGGGACTACTCGGTCCACGGGCTCCCCTCCGCTGGGTCACGCAGCGAGGTCCCGGTAAAACTTATCGGTACCGCGCAACGGGTGATCTCCGGGGCCTGGCTGTTCAGCAGCGTCTTTGTCATCGAGGATTCCGCCCCGCTGCGTACGGTGCTCGACACCGTGTACCGGGCGATGGAAATCCCCATGGAGCCCTCCACCGTGGGCGCCGGCGACGATCTGGTCTCCTCGGTCACCGTCGAAAGCTTTATCGAGGCATTGCTCGCCGTCTACCGGGAGCACACCGAATTGCTGGAGGCCTAGCCGCCAAGGGAGCGGAGCAACAAGTGAAGCCCGGCGCTTTTTCCCAAGAGGGAAAAGCGCCGGGCTTCGAATGTTCAGTGCGGTCTACCCCAGGGCCTTAGGCGCCGACGCGCTCGACGACTTCTTCGATGCGCGGGTTGGTGGCCGCAGTGCCATCGGGGAAGATCAGGGTCGGCACGGTCTGATTGCCGCCGTTGAAGGACTCCACGATCTCGGCGGTGCCTTCGACATCTTCGATATTTACCTCCGTGTACGCCACGCCCTTCTGATCCATCAGCCGCTTGAGGTTGCGGCAGTAGCCGCACCAGCTGGTGGTGAACATGGTGACCCCGCCCGCAGCAGGAACATACTTCTCAAGATTTAATTCGTTGCTCATACCTCATGCAACCACGTGAGCTATCGATTTGTTCCACATTTCGCCCGCGGGCCAGAAGAATTCTATGGCGCACTAGTTGTCCGCACCGAAGTGCCGGGCGCGGACTACACTGGTGCCCACCGGATAGGTTCGAAGAGAGGCGAAAATCATGTGCGGACGCTACGTCATGGCCAAGGCGATCGGCGACCTCGTCGCGGAGGCCGAAGCCGAGGCGGATGACAACCTCCAGCTGCGCCACTCATGGAACGTCGCCCCCACCACGGATGTGCCGATCGTGCTCGAGCGGCTGATCGACGATGCCCTGCACCGCCAGGTCCACGTGGCCCGGTGGGGACTCGTTCCCGGCTGGGCCAAGGAACTCTCGGTGGGGGTGCGCGCCTTCAACGCCCGCAGCGAGACCGCGGCCAGCAAACCGACCTTCCGGGCGGCGGTCAAAAAGCGTCGCGCAGCCGTCCCGATGCAGGGGTACTACGAGTGGAAGAAGGAAGGCAGCAAGAAGCGGCCATTCTTTGTGCACCGCGCGGATGGGAAGCTGATGTTCTTCGCCGGACTCTACGAATGGTGGAAGGACGAAAACGGTGACTGGATCCTCTCCACCTCGATCCTCACCATGGATTCACCCTCCGCCGAGGAACCCGGGGTGCTCGGCGAGCTTGCCGGGCTGCATGACCGGCTGCCGATCCCGCTGGACCCGGAGATGCTTTCCCGCTGGCTGAACCCGAGCGAAGCCGACGGCGAGGGGCTGATCGAAGAGGTCCGCGCTCAGGCCTACGATGTGGCCTCCACCTGGAGCCTGTACGAAGTGGACCCCGCGGTAGGCAACGTGCGCAACGATTCGGCAGAGCTGATCGAAGAGCACAAGTCGCTGTTCTAGCCCTGGCCCCGCCGCGCGGCACGCCGACCGAGCGACAGCCCGGCACCGGCACCCAGCATCGCGAAGCCGAACCCCAAGGCGAACTTTCCGAAAATCGCTGCGGCGCTCGCCGAGATCTGCCCATGGAGCTCAGCGGTGCTCAGCGGAGCGTAGGCGAACCAGCCAAAGGTTTTCACCTGGACGCTATCCCACCACAGCAGGCCACCGCCGGCGAGCAGCAGCAGCACACCGAGGCCGAGCGGGATCCAGGGTGCCATCCGGCCGAGCCGGGTGCCCCGGGAGAGCAGAAAGCCGCAGCCCACCCCGCAACCGGCGAGCCCGAGGCCAAGCAGAAGCTGTCCCAGCAGCATGGTGGCGCTGGGTCCGAAGTAAAACGTATCCTCGCGCAACGACACATAGGACCCGGAATAGATCGTCACCATCTGCTGGCCGTCCCACCAGAGCAGTGCGCTGCCCGCGAGCAGCAGGAGAATTCCGAGGCCGAAGGATAGCGCGGGGATCTTGCGCGGTGTTGGAGCTGTAGGTTCTGGCATGGGAACCATCTTTCCACGTCCGGCCAATTACCGCTTGTCTCTGGAGTTAAAAACTGCCGGCCAGCTTGGAAGCTGGCCGGCAGTCAAGGAAGGCTGCGCGGTTTAGTGCCCGCGCGCGATCCATTCTTCAAGATTCGGCGCCTCGGCGCCGATGGTGGTGGCATCTCCGTGGCCGGTGTGCACCACGGTCTGCTCGGGCAAGACGAACAGCTTGGTGCGGATCGAGTCGATAATCGTCTCGAAGCTGGAGTAGCTGCGCCCGGTAGCCCCCGGACCGCCGTGGAACAGCGTGTCGCCGCTGAACAGCACACCCAGGTCCTCGGCGTAGAAGCAGGTGGAACCCGGGGAGTGGCCCGGGGTATGCAGCGCGGTCAGCGTCGTTTCACCGATGGTGAAGGTATCGCCCTCCTGGATTTCGGCATCGACCTTGCGCTCGGGATAAACGTTCTCCCAGAGCATCGTATCGGCCGGGTTCAGGTACAGAGGCGCCTCGACCGCATCGGAGAATTCGACCGCGGCGCGGATGTGGTCGTCGTGCCCGTGGGTGAGCAAGACGGCCATCACCTCGCGGTCGCCAACCTGCTCGAGGATCTTCTCCACGTCATGCGCCGGGTCGATCACCATGACCTCGGACTCATTGCCGATGATCCAGACGTTGTTATCGACCTCCCAGGTGCCGCCGTCCAGGGAGAAGGTGCCCGAGGTGACGACGTTCTCGATCTGCGCACTCATTAAAGCTCCACCACCGAACGCAGCACGGTGCCCTCGTGCATCTTGTCGAAGGCCGCCTCGATCTCGTCCAGCTTGATGCGCTCGGTGACGAAGGCATCCAGATCCAACCGGCCCTGCTTGTACTGCTCAACGAGCATCGGGAAGTCGCGCGAAGGCAGGCAGTCGCCGTACCAGGAGGACTTCAGCGAGCCGCCGTGGCCGAAGACGTCCAGCAGCGGCAGTTCCAGCTTCATCTCCGGGGTCGGCACCCCGACCAGCACCACGCGGCCGGCAAGGTCGCGGGCGTAGAAGGCCTGCTTGTAGGTTTCCGGGCGGCCCACCGCGTCGATGACCACGTCGGCGCCGAAGCCGCCGGTCAGTTCCTTGATCGCTTCGATCGGATCGGCCTTCGAGGAATCGACGGTGTGGGTGGCGCCGAGCTGCGTGGCGGTCTCCAGCTTCGTCGGGTTCAGGTCCACGGCGATGATGGTGGTCGCTCCGGCCAGCTTGGCGCCGGCGATCGCTGCCACGCCCACGCCGCCGCAGCCGATGACCGCTACGGACTCGCCGCGCTTGACCTCACCGGTGTTCATGGCCGCACCGATGCCGGCCATCACGCCGCAGCCGAGCAGGCCCACGGCGGCGGCGTCTGCGTCCTCGTCCACCTTGGTGCACTGCCCGGCGGCTACCAGGGTCTTCTGGGCGAAGGATCCGATGCCCAGCGCTGGGGAAAGCTCGGTGCCGTCCTCCAAAGTCATCTTCTGGGTGGCGTTCGCGGTATTGAAGCAGTACTGCGCCTGCCCCTTGGCGCAGGCGCGGCACTGGCCGCAGACCGCACGCCAGTTCAGGATTACCCGGTCGCCTACGACCACATTGGTGACGTTCTCACCGATCTGGCTGACTACCGCGGTGGACTCGTGGCCCAGCAGGTACGGGTAGTCGTTGCCGATGCCGCCGAGCTTGTAGTGCAGATCGGTGTGGCAGACGCCGGCGGTCAGTACATCGACGATGACCTCTCCGGGTCCCGGGTCCGGAACGATGATATCGACGACCTCTACCGGGGCGTCTTTGGCGCGGGAAATAACGGCTTTGACCTTATGCGGCATGGATTTGCTCCTGAGTTTAATTGTTCGTGTGTCTTGATGCTATCGGTGTGCTCCAAGCTAATCGAGTATTCGGGACACAGTGACGTGAGAAGTTTCGCGCGCGGCGTAGTCGGGGGCACCGACCGCGCTGCGCTCGGCCATGGCCATGCGGCGGATCAGGCCGTAATGAGGAGCAGAAGTGATCCGGCCGCGGAGCCTGCTGCACGCAGCACATTAACCCGGTGCCAGCGGGGCCGATAGCGCGCCCACGGTAGCGTTGCGCGCTGCAGGGCACGGTTCAAGGGAACACTGAGGAAGATGGTGAGCAGGGCGCCGGACAGCACCAGTGCCGAGCCCAGTGCAGGGACCAGGAGGCCTTGCGCTAAGGCGTATGCAGTGTAGCCGAGACTGCCGACGAGGCTAAGGAAAAATAAGCTGAGAAACGCGGGCCGTTCGGCGTGCTGGTTCACCGAGATCATGAAGTCTCCGGCTGCCGAATCCTGGACCGAGGCCAAGGCCGGGAGGACCGTCAGTGCGAAGGCAGCATAAAAACCTGCAACAATCCCGGAGCTGGTAATAGTTGTTATGAGCAATGTGGCCGCTAGCCATTCGGGGATCATGCCACCGCCCCTGGCCGGGGTGTGAGAGCTGAGAAGGGAGCCGTTTTCCTGTGCATGGTACTCATTCAAGCGCACGGATCGCAGATGCAGAATGTTTGAAACTCGACAAAACATGCGTCATCGTCCAATCTGAGGGAGTGACCGCTCAACATGCCTTTCCTGCGGGGCCGCGTGCCCGTGACGGCTTCATCCTGCGCATGAGCATGGCAGGGAACTGGCAAGTCGAAGTCCAAGATCGCTGCGCGTTGACAATCCTGGCGGTGCGTACCGGATCTTGCGCGGTGCAGCGAGGCGAAGCAACGATCCAAGCTGAACCGGGAAACCTAGTGGTCATTCACGGGACGGCGCCTTATCGGGTGCTTGCGGACAGCACGCAGCCGCGTGCCGCCGCCGTTGAAACATACCTCATTGGACCAGGCCAGCAATGCCTCGGCCCTGCGGCGCAGCCGGTCACTGAGACGCTGCGCCACGGCGTCCGCTCGTGGGGTAACGCCCGCGACGGGGCGGACCAATTGCTGGTCTGCACCTTCACCACAACCAGTGCGATTACCGACCTGATCTGCGAGGGGCGAGCGCTATGCCTGATAGATGATGCAGCGCTCTGGAATTGGGCTGAGCTGCTGCACCTTGAAGCCGAGCGGCAAGGACCTGTGCAGTCGTTGGTCTTGGATCGGCTTTTGGATATCCTCGCGCTCCAAGTGCTGCAGCAAATGCCGGGGGCCGGCATGGTCCCAGGTGCAAAACCGGGGATTGCAGCCGCGGTGGGGGCAATGTGGTCCGCTCCGGCGGAGCCCTGGAGTGTGGCACTGCTCGCCAGGATCGCTGCCATGTCCCGTTCGGCCTTTTCCGCGGCGTTTCATGAAGCCATGGGAATGCCACCGGTTGGATACCTCACCCGGTTGCGTTTGGCGCTGGCTTGGGATGCCCTGCAGAACACCAATTCTTCATTGGGGCAGATAGCCGGTGAGGTCGGCTATTCCTCCGCTTTTGCCCTGAGCGCTGCCATTCGTCGAGTCTATTCGGCAAGTCCCTCTGAAATTCGGATGCTCCGAAGGAACGGTTGAACCCTCCGCCGGCTCAACCGTTCCTCACGCTGTGCAACGTCAAGGTACGCCACTTGGCGGCGTGAACCACGGGCCAACGAACGTGGAGTTCCATCCCGGTCGGCCGGCTCTCATTTTAGGTAATAGGCCAGCGGCCGCAAATGGTTTCGGCCCGGTAGCCAACTTCGTCTCAGAGCTTTCCTTGCCCTGGATTTGCGTGCTTCAGGGCGCGGACCCGCGTAGCGCCAGAGCCCTAGGCATGGACGGGGCTGTGATACTTCCCCGGCGCTAAACTGTCCGTCGAGCTGACTAGCGTAACTGTTGTTAGAACACGTATTCGAATAAGATTGAGTCAGTAGGGTTGAAGGAGTTGCACGTGGGCATTTTTACCGAGTCGATCCAGGTTTCCTGCGCCCCAAGCGGGGTGCCGTTGCGGGTTTCCTGGCAGGGGTGCGAATATCGGCTGGTCGCCGAGCCGCAACGGTGGTTCGAACGCCGCAAATGGTGGGACGAAAACCTGCGCATACCCCGCGGAATCGGCGCCGGACTAGCGGATTACGAGATCTGGCGGCTGGAGATCACCCGAGCGGCGGGCCGCGGCCCCACGCGGAGCATCGACGTCAGCTTCGACCCGCAATCCACGCGCTGGCGGCTGATCAGGGTGAATCAGGAGTTGCCAATCAGCGCCTGACCGGGCATAAATGCACATCTTTCGAAACTTTGTTCTAATGGTATTCCTACGCTGTTTCGAAGGATCCGCCCATGAGCTTCACCCACCTGAACGTCACCTCCTCCTATAGCGCGCACTATGGCGTCTCCAGCCCGCCCCAGCTGGCGGCCGCCGCCCGCGCGCAGGGAGCCGAGGCGCTGGCGCTCACCGACCGAGACGGGCTCTTCGGCGCGGTCAAGCATGTCGGAGCCTGCCTCGCCGAGGGGCTGCGCCCGATCCTCGGAGTGAACCTCGCGGTACTTGACGGCCAGGGAAAACCCGCCGGACGCATCATCCTGCTCGCCCGCGGAAACACCCAAGGACGCGGATACGCCGCGCTGTGCCGCGCGGTCTCCGCGGCGCACCAGAACCCGCGCGGAATCATCGGGCTGAGCCAAGCCGACCTGGCGCAGCGGCTGGCCGGCGGGCAACTGGTGCTGCTGCTCGGTGCCGAATCCGACGTGTCGCGGGCCATCGAGCGCGGCAAGTACTCCCAGGCCCGGGCGCTGATGGCCCACTGGAAGAAGCTGGCCGGCGGGCAGTTGCGCGCAGAAATCACCACCCACCTCTCCGCTCCCGGCAAGCGCTACAGCCTGGGCTTCGCCAGCAAGCTGCTGCGCTTCGCCGCGGAGCTCGGCGTCGCCCCGGTGCTCAGCAACGCGGTGCGCTATGCCGATGCCGATGGGGCGGTCACCGCCGACATCCTCGACTCGGCCCGGGTGCTGGGCAGGCTCAGCGCCTTGGAAGAGCTGCAGCCCACCGGGCAGGGATGGCTGAAAACCCCGGCCCAGATGCACCAGCTGGCCCAAGATCTCTCCCGGGTGACCGAACGCGCCTGGGCCTATAGGCTCCTGCGCAATACCGAGCAGCTCTCCGACTGGGCGGCGCTGGATGCGCATACGGATCTTGGCTGGAAGCAGCCGGTGATCCCCGAAGCGAAAATCATCGGCTTGCACCGTCCGGCCCAGCAGGAACTGACCGAACGAGTTTTCGCCGCCGCACCGCGTCTGCTGCCGAACACCAAGCGCAGCGAGATCGAAAAGCAGCTGGCTCTGGAGCTGGGGGTGATCGAAAGGCTGGACTTCGCCGGCTACTTCCTCACCGTCGCCGAAACCGTCAACCTGATCACCGGCATGGGCGTGCGGGTGGCCGCCCGCGGCTCCGGAGCCTCCTCCCTGGTCAACTACCTGCTGGGGATCAGCCAGGTCAACCCGCTGCAGCACGACCTGGTCTTCGAACGCTTCCTCTCCGATACCCGCACCACCTTGCCGGATATCGACATCGACGTGGAATCCGCGCGCCGCCACGAGATCTATCACAAGATCTTCGACACCTATGGGGAGGAGCGCGTAAGCCTGATGAGCATGCAAAACGCCTACCGGGCACGCGGCGCCGTCCGCGACGCCGGAGCCGCCCTCGGCCTGGAGCAGGAACAGGTCGACGAGATCGCCAAGCAGCTCTGGCGCTTCTCCGCCTCCTCCTTCCGCGAGGCGCTGGAGGAAAAGCCGGAACTCGCCCCCTTGGCCAAGCGCATCACCTCCGACGGGCAGCTGGACATCCTCATCGACGCGACCGAACGCCTGGACCGGCTGCCGCGGCATATCTCCATGCACCCCTGCGGGGTGATCCTCTCCGACGCGAGCCTGCTGGACCGCACCCCGGTGCAACCCTCCGGGATGGGGCTGCCCATGAGCCAGTACGACAAGCACGATATGGACCTGATGGGGCTGATCAAGCTCGACGTGCTCGGGGTGCGCATGCAATCGGCCATCGCCTACACGCTAGCGGAGATCAAGCGCCTGCATCCCTCCCGGCAGTCGGTCGCCCGCGCCGGGGGACACCGGCAGCCGGAGTACATCGAAGCGGACGGGCAGATCGACTTCGCCCGCGTTCCGCTGGATGACCCGATCACCTACGAGCTGATCCGCTCCACCCACACCCTGGGCTGCTTCCAAATCGAATCCCCGGGCCAACGCGAACTGATCGGCAAGCTCGCCCCCACCGAATTCAACGACCTCATCATCGACATCTCGCTCTTCCGCCCCGGACCCATGCAATCGAATATGGTCAAGCCCTACCTGGAGCACCGCCACGGTTTTGCTCCCGAGCAGTTCCTGCACCCGGATTTGAAGCCCGCGCTCGCCGAAACCCATGGGGTCACCGTCTTCCACGAACAGGTGCTGCGCATGCTCCATGTGATGACCGGCTGCACCCTGGGGATGGCAGATGTCTACCGGCGGCATCTGGGCAACCCGGCCCAGGAACCCGCGGTCGAAAAATTCTTCCGCACCAACGCTGCGCGAAAGGGCTACGCGCCGGAGATCATCGACAAGGTCTGGAAGGTGCTCGCAGGCTTCGGCTCCTTCGGCTTCTGCAAGGCCCATGGGGCGGCCTTCGCCGTACCCACCTACCATTCGGCCTGGCTGAAGGCGCACCATCCCGAGGCGTTCCTCGCCGGCATCTGGGAGCACGACCCGGGCATGTACCCCAAACGCCTGCTGGTCTCCGAGGCGCGCCGGATGAACATTCCCATCCTCCCGCTGGACGTCAACCTCTCCACCGGCCATTACCGAGTCGAACGCGTCTTCGAACATGCCGTGCGCGGCACCCCGATCGTCCCGCGCGCCGCCGGAACCATCCGCCCCGGCCAATACGGCATCCGCCTGGCCTTCCGCGACATCCACCAGCTGAGCGAACGCGAGGTCACCCGGCTGGTCGCCGGGCAACCCTATGACAGCCTCGCGGACGTCCGCCAACGCGCCGGCCTGTCCCGGCGCAGCTACCAGAACCTTGCGGCGCTCGGCGTCTTCGATTCGCTCCTTGCCGGCACCAGCAGGGCGGACACCATCGCCCACACCCAATCCATGGCGCACGCCAGCATCCCGGCCAAATACCGGCCCGGCCCCGGACAGCTCGCCCTGCCGCTGGGCGCCATTGAGCACATCAAGGCCACCGGCGCCCAGCTGAGCACCGAAGAGGTAGTGCGCACCGAACTGGACCTGCTGCACCTGGACGTGAGCGAGCACCTGATCACCTCTTACCGCACACGCCTGGCCCACCTGCCGATCACCCAGGCGGTGGAACTGCTGCACCTGCGCAACGGCGCCGAGGTGCTGGTGGCCGGGGTGCGCATCGCGACGCAGACCCCGCCGATGCGCGGAGGCAAGCGGGTGGTCTTCATCTCGATCGACGACGGGTCAGGCTGCGTGGATGCCACCTTCTTCGATGACACCCAGCAGCGCACCGGACCGCTGCTTTTCTCCACGCGCATGCTGCTGATCCACGGCATCACCCGGCGCACCGGCCCGCGCGGCATCTCCCTGCAGGCGCTGAACGCCTGGGACCTGCACGCTCCGGAGACGCTGCCGGGCGCCGGGTACCTGGAATCGGCGGCCCGCCCGAAACCCAGCTACCGGCCCAAGCTCGGCCAAGGCGCCGCGGAAGGGCAGAGCGTGGGCGAACTGGCCAAGCGGATGGACGCCGAGGGGCTGGACCAGCGCGGGGCTTAGGATCATTGCATGAGCACCAGTCCAGACAACCGGCCGCGGCGCCTGCGAACGGAAATTCCCAAGCCGCTGGATCCGGCCCTGGTGGCAAGCCTGAGCGCGGCGGACCTCGGGCTGCGCCGCGGAGTCGTTGCCCTGGCTGCGCCGTCGCCGCGCTGGGCCGAGGCCTTCACCGGCGTGGCGAACGTCTTGAACGCGACCCGGCCCGCAGGTATCGGGGCCATCGAGCATATCGGCTCGACCGCCGTTCCCGGGCTCGCCGCCAAGCCGATCCTCGACCTCGCCATCGGGTTCGCGGCGGAGGCAAATCTAGACCGCATCCATCCGTGGTTGCTGGGCCTGGGCTTTCTCTGCCTCGGCGAAAAGGACGCCAGCCGTCCGGATTTGATGTATGGATTCGAAATCGAACCGGGAATCCGGCTGGTCAACGCACACGTCATCGAGCACGGATCACCCGAATGGACCGGCTACCTGGCCTTCCGGAACTATCTGCGAACGCACGCAACCGAACGCGACGCCTATGGCGCGCTCAAGCGGAGCGTGGCGTTGCAGAACCCCGGGGACCGCATCGGCTACCTCGCCGGCAAGGCGCAGTTCATCCATACGCGGCGCTCGCACTGAAGAAAACGGGCCAGCAAGCAAACCGCAGCCGCTATACCGAAGTCACATGCCCGTCTGCACCAATGACGAACGACGGATTATGCACAAAATCCCAACGGAACCCGTCCGGATCGGCCACGCAGGCACTCATCCCGCCCCACGGCTGCACCGTCGGCTCGGACACCGAGCTAGCCCCGGCATCCAGCGCTCGCCGGTAGTGATGTTCGACCTCGGTATCGGAGCGCACATTGTGGCCCAGGGATACCGGGGGAGCCTTCTCGCCGTGGCCGATGTTGCCGTATTCGCTGGGCATCTGCGAGACATCCCACAGCGCGAGCATCAGTCCGTGCCCGGCGCGGACGAACGCGATCTCCGGGTGGGCTGGCTGGACCAGCTCGAACCCCAGTCCCTCGGTATAGAACCTTGTTGAAGCACCGACATCGCGCACGCCGAGGGTGATTGCGCTGATGGTCGGTGGGGCCGACTTGTTCATGGCTCAAGCCTAGGTCCAGAAGGATCCAAACGGTAGAGGTTCTGCACCCCTGGCGCCTACAGGTAGTTCCACTGCTCGGTCGGCGGCAGCGGGCGATGGGTGGTGTGCGGCTGCTGGCCGTAGGGATCGGGGAAACGTCCATGGTGCGCGCGGGCCAGTCGTTTGCCGCCGCGCGCCGCACCGGTGCCGCGGGACCCGTCGCCGGCGTTGGCGTCCACCGGCGCCTCGGCGCTGCGCTGCCGCTTATCCGCCGTCGTTGCCAGCTGGACTTCATTCCACTGCCCGGTGCCGGGGATGCCGCGAATCAGCGGGGAGCACCACGCGCCCAGTGCGGCGAGCATCACCAGCGTGCCGAAGAAGATCAGCGTGGGTCCCATGCCCAGCCACTGGATGCCGATACCGGCGCACAATGGCGCCAGCGGCAGGGCCGAGAGCGCCATGAAGGTCACCAGCGCGCTGGCCCGACCGGCCATCTCTGCCGGGATCACCGCCATGAAGTACCCTCCGGCTCCGGCATTCAGCGCCGGCACGCTGAGGAAGGACAGCGCCAGCATCGCTCCCATCCACCACAGGCTGGAGCCGAACCCCATGAGCAGGCTGCCCAGCCCCAGGGTTGTGAGGCAGAGGCAGGTCAATGGGCCGGTGCGGAAACGGTCGATCAGCCCGGTAGCCAGCAACGAGCCGAGCAGCATGCCCACGCCCATGCACGTGGAGACCAGTCCAATCACCCACGGCGCCTCGCCGCGCTGCTGCAAACCATAAATCAGCGTGGTGGCAATGCCGTTGGTGCCCAGGTTGACCACGACTATCAATAAGAGCAGGGTCCGCAGCTGGGGCCGGGCGAAGCACCAGCGCATCCCCGGCAGCACTCCGCCGGCGATGCGCTCGGCGGGTTGCTTCGAGGCGCCGGGCATGCTGCGGGCGCTGCGCAGCGGGGCGGCGAGCATCCGCCCGGCCACCGCCGAGATGAGCTGCAGGACGCTGACCAGAAGCAAGGTGAGGCCCGCGCCGAAGCTCAGGAGCATCCCGGCCAGCGGCGCCGAGGCCAGGGTCAGCGTCGCATCGCGGCCCTGGTTTGCCGCCATCGCACGGCCCAATTGCCCGGGGTGCACCGCATCCTTCAACGCGGCGTTGCTGGCGCTCGAGAAGTATCCCGAGCGCAGCTCCATCAGCACATGAGCCACGCAGAGGAGCAATGCTCCGAGGGTTCCGGTCCAGGCCGCCACCGCCAACGCCCCGGAGAGCGCCGCGCCGGTCAATCCGCCGAGCACGATCATCCGCGTCCGCTCGGCCCGGTCCGCCATCGCTCCGCCGGCCATGGTCAGGCTCGTGCGGGCGAGCAGCCCCAGCGCCGCCAGCGCTCCGGCTTGGGCGGGGGAGCCGGTGGCCGCGAGCAGCAGCAGGGGGAGGGCGAATTGGTAGATGCCGCCGGCCAGCAGGGCCGAGGTGTCCGCGGCCCACCAGCGCCGGTAGGCAGGTTGGGAGGAAAGCCGGGGAAGCCGAGTGGCCTCGGGCGCAACGGCGGGTAGATCCGGAGCTGGGGTGAGCGTCATGAATCAACCATAAGTCCGCAAATAATATTGCGCAATAGAACTTGCGCAATTTAAATTGGGGAATTGCTATGCTGTGCTCATGAGCCACAACGAGCCGCCGGTCACATTCACTACGCCCATGCTCAAAGCCATCGCCAACCCCCTGCGGCGGCAGATTCTCGACACGCTTTCTGCCATGGAAACTGCTCGTGCGGCAGATCTGGCGCTCACCCTGGGGATTCCGGCAAATAAGGTCAGCTTCCACCTGCGCGAGCTGGCCAAAGCCGAGATGATCGTCGAAGTCCCCGAGCTGGCTCGCGACAAGCGCGATCGCGTGTGGAAGCCCGCGGCCCGCGGGTACACCACCGGCGAGGTAGGGGAGCGGCCGGAAGATCAAACCGGAACCGCCATGGATGCATATCTGGGGCAGGTCATCCACGATGAGCAGCGGCGCCTCCAGGCTGCCTTGCGCCATGCCGAACAGCACTATCGGGGGCAGCAGCCCGGGCCGGTCAAGGCGCAGATGCAAACGAGCAACCTCATGCTTACCCAGGATGAAATGCAAGCGCTCATCCGCCGGATGGAAGAGGTGGTCCCGGCCTTCCGCGAGGACTTGAAGAGCGGCAAGATCGCCAGCGCCCAGCCGGTGGAATCACGCCAGGTGTGGCATGTCATGAGCCTGTTCACCGAGGAGTCCTTGTTGAATGAGTCATATGGCGAGGATCAAACGCCGTAAAACCTGTAGTGAAAGCACGCTATGTCGGCGACCTGAACTAAACTGGATGATGGCTGGCTGTGGCCAAGGTATGCCACAAGCTATGAAGCCATCACAGATTGAAAGGCAGAACCCGATCTCATGAGCGAGCAGCGCACTCTCACCATCGATGGCGAGCAGGTCCAGGTGGACGCGGGAACAACCGGTTTGCAGTTCTACGCCAAGGATAAAGACGTGGTTGTCATGCACGTCGACGGCGTATTGCGCGACCTGGCCCGCGAGCTTGAAGCAGGCACCACCGTCACCCGTGTCACCATCAGCGATCCGGAAGGGTTGGAGGTGCTGCGCCACTCGACCGCTCACGTCATGGCCCAGGCCGTGCAGCAGCTGCGTCCGGACTCCAAGCTCGGCATCGGCCCCTACATCACCGACGGCTTCTACTTCGACTTCGATGTCGAAGAGCCGTTCACCCCGGAAGATTTGAAGCAGCTGGAAAAGATGATGCAGAAGATCATCAACCAGAACCAGCTCTTCGCGCGCCGCGAGGTCACCCCCGATGAGGCCAAGGCCGAAATGGTCGACGAGCCCTACAAGTGCGAGCTGCTGGCCAAGGCGGACTCCGATGACACCTCCGGCGAGGGCGTCAATGTTGAGGTCGGCGCCGGCGAAACCACCATCTATGACAATGTCGACCGCAAGTCCGGAGAGACCGTCTGGAAGGACCTGTGCCGCGGCCCGCACCTGCCGAACACCAAGCTGATCAAGAATGCCTTCGCGCTGACCCGTTCGGCCGCTGCCTACTGGCTGGGCAGCGAGAAGAACAAGCAGCTGCAGCGCATCTACGGCACCGCCTGGCCGACCAAGGAAGACCTCAAGGCCTACCAGGAGCGTCTGGCCGAGGCCGAACGCCGCGACCACCGCAAGCTCGGCGCGGAACTCGACCTGTTCTCCTTCCCGGACGAGCTGGGCTCGGGCCTGCCGGTGTTCCACCCCAAGGGCGGCATCATCAAGCGCGAGATGGAAGACTACGTGCGCGATCGCCACGTCGAAGAGGGCTTCCAGTACGTGGGCACCCCGCACATCTCCAAGGACGGGCTCTTCCACACCTCGGGCCACCTGCCGTACTACGCGGACACCATGTTCCCGGCGCTGCATATCGATGAGGAGCGCGACGAGGACGGTAACATCACCAAGCAGGGCCAGGAATACCGGCTGAAGGCAATGAACTGCCCGATGCACAACCTGATCTTCCGCGGCCGTGGCCGCTCCTACCGCGAACTGCCGCTGCGCCTCTTCGAATTCGGCCACGTCTACCGCTACGAGAAGTCCGGCGTGGTCCACGGCCTCACCCGTGTGCGCGGCTTCTCCCAGGACGACAGCCACTCCTACGTCACCAAGGAGCAGGCACCGGCCGAGGTTGAGCACCTGCTGAACTTCATGCTCTCGCTGCTGCGCGACTTCGGCATGGACGACTTCTACCTGGAGCTATCCACCCGGGATCCGGAATCCGATAAGTTCATCGGCACCGCAGAGCAGTGGGAGGAAGCCACCGAGGTGCTCGAGCGCGTGGCCACCGAATCCGGCGTCGAGCTCGTTGCCGATCCGGGCGGCGCGGCCTTCTACGGCCCGAAGATCTCGGTCCAGGCCAAGGACGCCATCGGCCGCACCTGGCAGATGGGCACCGTGCAGTACGACTTCAACCAGCCGGCCCGCTTCGGCCTGGAGTACCAGGCGGCCGACGGCTCCCGCCAAGAGCCGGTGATGATCCACGCGGCGAAGTTCGGTTCCATCGAACGCTTCCTGGGTGTGCTCACCGAGCACTACGCCGGCGCCTTCCCGGCCTGGCTCTCCCCGGTGCAGGTTCGCGCCATTCCGGTGGCCGAGGCCTTCAACGACTACCTGGCCGAAGTGGTGGCCAAGCTGAAGGCCCAGGGCGTGCGCGTGGAGCTGGATGACTCCTCGGATCGCTTCCCGAAGAAGATCCGCAACGCTTCCAAGGACAAGATCCCGTTTGTGCTCATCGCCGGCGGCGAGGATGCCGACGCGAATGCGGTCTCCTTCCGCTTCCGCGATGGCAGCCAGGAGAATCAGGTTCCGGTCGATGACGCGGTAGCCCGCATCGTCGAGGCCATCAAGAGCCGCGACAACAGCAACTAGTACGGGCAAGGGAGTCCATGGGTATGCAACACCACGCAGATCGGTCCGTCACCGACGATTTTGAACTCGCCGGCGTGCCGGATTCGTTCCAGCGCCTGTGGACTCCCTACCGCATGGCCTACATCAAGGGCGGGCAGGACCAGGTCAAGGACGAGGCCAGCTGCCCGTTCTGCGCCGGTCCGAAGCGCACAGATGAAGAAGCGCTGATCGTGCACCGCGGGAAAACCTGCTACGTGATCCTGAACCTGTTCCCGTACAACCCGGGCCACCTGCTGGTCTGCCCCTACCGCCACGTGCCGAACTATACGGACATCACGCTGGAGGAGACCGCGGAGATGGCGGCCCTGGCCCAGCAATCGATGCGCGTGCTGCGCCAGGTCTCCAACCCTGCCGGTTTCAACCTGGGCATGAACCAGGGCGAGGCCGGCGGCGCCGGGATCGCCGCGCACCTGCACCAGCACATCGTGCCGCGCTGGAGCGGGGATGGAAATTTCTTCCCGATCATCGCGCAGACCAAGGCCATCCCGCAGACCCTCTCCGAGGTCCGCGAAGCCATTGCCGGCGCCTGGGATAGCGAAAGCCCAGCCTAGGAATCGCCACTGCTTGAGCCGGGGCGGCAAGAATGCTGAATCGTTCTTGCCGCCCCGCGGCTTTTAATGCCTTTCTGCCCCGCCTGATCTGGTGACTTGAAGGATCAAATCCGAAGCCACGTAGCTAGACTGATGCTGTCCGCTCAAGATCCACCCGCAGTGCCGGAGGCAATCCATGAACCCTAGCGCAGGCCACGGTCTTATGCCCTTGCCCCCGCCCAGGGCGCTGCCAAGTGCCGCAGAGCCACGCGAAACGCTGGAGGCGTCCTGCGGGCCAAAAACGGCCAAGCACGAGCTGGCGAACCTCGCGGCCAAGCTGCCGGTGCCGAAGATTTCTACCGGTGAGTCCAAGGCCCGGAAGTGGGAAGCGGTGCATGCCGCGCACTCCGGCTTCGGCGATTGCGCGGCCCTGTCCTGGAGCGAGAACGCCGGATCCGCCAAGCATCGCGGCGACTTCCCGCCCGGTTGCGCGCCATGACATCGACCGGAACCCTTGAGGAGCTCCGTGCCTGGATCATCGGCGGGACAGAGCATGAAATCCGTTTCGCGGTCCAAGGCGCCGCGCGGTATTCGATCGGCACCCTGGTCGAGTTGCTCGAGGAGCTGCATTTTGACTACGACGAGGCCTGCGACAAGTTCCTGCTCGGCTGGCTGGAAACACTCAGCCCGATGGAGCGCCTAGCGGCCGCGCTGCGAACCGAGCACTTCTACCAGCTGGGTCTGTGCGCGATCCCGCATGCGGCGGATCGCACATTGCTGCAGGTACTGGACTCGGTGGAGCCAGCAGTCGAGGAGCTGGCCGAAAACTTCGAATCGACCCATCGCCGCGCCAGCGATCCGGATCCCTCTTTCACCAAGCGCTACACCTCGCGCCTTCTGGCCTACGCAGGGCAACTGCGTTCGGTGGCAGCGGATATTGGCAACGATGCGCCGCTGCTGCGACATATCTCCGCTGAGGTGGCGCGCCTGGAGCAGGCAAATCCGGAAGGGAGCGGACAGCCGGAAAAATACCGGGTTGCGGACGCCCTGGAGGCCGAGCCTGAAATCCCATTCAAAAAACGTGTTGACTAGTGATTTGACGTGAAATCTCAATGTTACGCACTAACCGATAACTAGGGGATTAATCTACCTGTAGTCATTTGTGACGCAACACGGGAGGTAATAAAGCAAAGCGCTCCTACGATTACTGGCATAGCACCATTGTGCAATCACGTGTTCGAAAGGAATTTCCCGAAAATGTCATCAGCAGATCAGCGTCGCGATACCGTCGTCGGCTCCCAGCGCGTCAAGCGCGGCATGGCCGAAATGCTTAAGGGCGGCGTCATCATGGACGTTGTCACTCCAGAACAAGCACGCATCGCCGAAGATGCCGGTGCGGTGGCAGTGATGGCACTTGAACGCGTTCCTGCCGACATCCGCGCCCAGGGCGGCGTCTCGCGGATGAGCGACCCGGACATGATCGACTCGATCATCGCCGAGGTCTCCATTCCGGTGATGGCCAAGGCCCGCATCGGCCACTTCGTCGAGGCGCAGATCCTGCAGTCCCTCGGCGTGGACTACATCGACGAGTCCGAGGTGCTTTCCCCGGCGGACTTCGAGCACCACATCGACAAGTGGCCATTCACCGTGCCGTTCGTCTGCGGCGCCACCAACTTGGGCGAAGCCCTGCGCCGCATCAACGAGGGCGCGGCCATGATCCGCTCCAAGGGCGAAGCAGGCACCGGCGATGTCTCGAACGCCACCGGGCACATGCGCAAGATCCGCGCCGAGATCGCCAAGCTGGCGGCCCTGCCCGAGGACGAGCTCTACGTGGCGGCCAAGGAACTGCAGGCCCCGTACGAACTGGTCAAGGAAATCGCGCACACCGGCAAGCTTCCCGTGGTGCTGTTCACCGCCGGTGGCATCGCCACCCCGGCCGACGCTGCGATGATGATGCAGCTGGGCGCCGATGGCGTATTCGTCGGCTCGGGCATCTTCAAGTCGGGCAACCCGGAGCAGCGCGCCGCTGCCGTCGTGAAGGCCACCACCTTCTACGACAACCCGGATGAACTGGCCAAGATCTCCCGCGGTCTGGGCGAAGCGATGGTCGGCATCAACGTCAACGAGCTGCCAGAGCCGCACCGCCTCTCCGAGCGCGGCTGGTAATAGCTGCCAACCGACACTCTCCGGGGTCACGCTGCCTGTAATTGGTGGCGTGGCCCCGGTTCGTTAAGCCCGTCGCTGCAGGGAGATGCGTCGATCAACGGATAATTGCGGTTGGCAGATGGTGAACTTCCGACGAGTACGAGACGCAATATGAATCTGCACTGGAGGCGGGCACAGCTTGGCACGACCCGCCCGCACAGTGGCGAGTCCACGTAATTCATTCGAAAAAAAGGGGCTACTTCGTTTCATTCGGGTGGCTCGTGTCAACCTGTTCCAGGAAGACCGTGCGCTCGTGGACATAGAACCAGATGCGGGACGCGCCCTTCGCTGTCCGCTTATGTTGCCACCGCTCGTGCGACGTCTCCCCGCGGGAGCTCATGCCGAGCTCGCCCTTGAGCCCATAGTTCAACCGCCAAGGCATTTTCGTCACGCGAGTGGTCGAGCGCGAGGACTAACCCGACGTTGCGCTGGCCCGGTGCGTTCTGCGGCTTCCCGTAGTGCCCAATGAGTCGATCAATCTGTTCCTCGACGGCAGCCACGGCTTCGCGTACACCGCCGTGGGCCTGCCAACAAAGAAAATCAGCCCGCGCCTTGCGGCAACGGGCTGATCATGATGACTAGAAGTCTAGCGCAATGAGCTTGAGCACCTGCCTCTTCTGGAGGCGAATGCGCCGTTGCCAATGCGAACGACGATCAGTTCTTGCCAGTCGACAGCCGGCAACCGCCGAGGGTTTTCGGCCTTCGCGAAGAGTTCCGTTCAGGCGCCGGTGCCGAGCTTGCAGTAGCTCCGAAAAATGGCAGACTGAGCCCATGACACAGATCATTTTCGACGCGGCCGTCACCCTGAATGGCTTCTTGGCCGATGAGAACCACAGCCTGCAATGGCTCTTCGACGTGCCCGGTGCCGGCGAACCCGATCCGGGACTGCTGCCGCAGAACGTGGGCGTGCACGTGGAGGGCGCCAACACCTACCTATGGGTGCTGGAACACGAAAATCTGCTGGCCGAACCGGCCAAGTGGCAAAAGCTCTACGGGGACAAGCCCACCTACGTCTTCACCCATCGGCAGCTGCCGATCCCCGAGGGGGCGAACGTGAAACTAGTCAGCGGCTCGGCCTCCGAGCAGCTGCCGGAGCTCCGCCGCGCGGCGGGCGAAGCTGATATCTGGGTGCTCGGCGGAGGGGAACTGCTCGGCCAGTTCCTCGATATCGATGCGCTCGATCGACTCGCGCTGACCATTGCTCCGGCGACGGTGGCCGGGGGAGCGGCCCTGCTGCCGCGCAGCATCGGCAGCGAGCGGCTGGAGCTGGCCGAGGCGCGCCAGGCTGGCCCCTTTGCCCGGCTGGTCTACCGGGTCAAAACCCTGGCCTAGGGCAAAGCAGGAGTTAAACGGCTGTGGCGGGACCCGGTGAAAACCGGTGTCCCGCCACAGCCGCAAGCCGCAATCTAGTTCCAGGAACGCAGAATCATATGCCTTCCGCGGCCGAGCAGACGCAGCCCATTGGAGCTGAAGAATTCGGCACTGCCCGGGGTGCACGCGGCCAGCAGCTCCTGGGTTTTTTCCTCATCGGGCGGATCCAGCGGGTTGATCAGCGAACGCGACAGCCCGTGCAAGAGCGCGGTCCCCACGCCCTGGCGCCGATAGCCGGTGCCCACCGCCAGGGAATGCACCATCAGCTGCCCGCCCAGACCCTGCTGCACGAATCCGCGTCCGACGATATCCCCCTCCTCGGTGCGCGCCACCGCGTGCTCCACGCGGCGCAGCGCCGGGTGGCCGCTGGAGAGCTGTGTGGAGGTCTCGCGCCACAGATTCGTCACCTTCAGCTCGGCGGCATCCGGGCCGGTGGCCTCGGGAACGTTGTTGCCCAAACGGATTTTTCCCTCCCAGCGATTCATCGGGATCGCCAGCCGTCCGGCATGCCAGGCGATCTGCGCGCTGTCGGTGAATCCGGCTTCCTTCAGCCCCTTGGCATCGGACCCGGAGTTCACCCAGGCCTCCACCCGTTGGGCACCCAGCCGCATTCCCTCGGCCAGCGCCGGACGCAGGCCCGCGGGCTCGGCCTGCTCGGGGAAGAGCAGCACCAGGCGCTTGCGCACCGGCTGCCAGGCCCAAGAACAGCCGTGGGTGGTAAAGATCTTGCCGCCGGTGGCTACCGCGAGGGCCTGCTGCCAATGGCTGAGAGCTTCCTGCGCGGAGGCAATTGTCGTCATTATTCTGCGTTCACCAATCCTCGACGGCGCAACAGCGGTTCGACCCGTGCGCTGCGACCGCGGAACATTTCGTAAGACTCAAGTGGATCGCGCGTATTTCCACGCGCGAGCAATTCCTCACGGAACCGCATTCCATTTTCGCGCATTAAGCCCCCGTTTTCCTCGAACCACTGCACAGTGTCGGCATCCAGTACTTCGGACCAGATGTAGGAGTAGTACCCGGCCGAGTAGCCGTTGGCGAATATATGCTGGAAATACGCGGTCCGATAGCGCGGCGGGATCAACTCTGGGGTGAACCCGAAGTTGGTTAATGTCTCACGCTCGAATTCTTCCGGGTCGGTGATGCGCGTTCCGGGCTCCAAGGTATGCCAGGCCCAATCGAGCACGCTGGCCGCCAGGTATTCGGTGGTCGCGAACCCCTGGCCCCACAGCTCGGCCGCGCGGATCTTCTCAATCAGCTCATCCGCCAGCGCCTCGCCGCTCTCATGGTGCCGCGCATAGCCGCCGACTACCTCGGGATGCAGCACCCACATCTCGTTGACCTGCGAGGGGAATTCGACGAAGTCCCGCGGCACCGAGGTCCCCGAGAGCGTCGCATACTTCCCGTCGGAAAGCAGACCGTGCAGGGCATGGCCGAACTCGTGGAAGAGCGTATTGGTCTCATCCAGGGTCAGCAGGATCGGCTGCCCGGGCCCCGGGGCCGGGATATTGAGCGTATTGGTGACGATAGGGCGTTCGTGAAGATCCGCGGCGGCGTCGCGGATCGAGGTCATCCAGGCCCCGCCCTTCTTCGTTTCGCGTGCCAAGAAGTCTCCGCTGTACAGGCCCAGCGGGCTCCCGTCGGCATCGAATACCTCCCACACCCGCACCTGCGGATGGTAGGTCGGCAAATCGAAGCGTTCGCTGAAGCTGAGCCCATAGAGTTTTCCGGCGGTGGCGAACACGCCCTGGTGCAGCACCGAGTCCAGCTCGAAGTAGGGGCGCAGGGCCGCCGAATCCACCGCATAGCGCTCGCGCAACACCTGATTGGAATAGTAGGACCAGTCCCAGGCGTTCAGCTGACCGCCGGCCAATTCGCGCAGCGTTTCCGCTTCTGCATCCGCGTTCCGCACCGCGGCCAGGGTCAGCTCTTTCAGGCGCGTGGCCACCGCCTGCGTGGAGGGTGCCGTCGCGTCGGCCAGCACGGTTTCGGCATGGTTGGCATAGCCAAGCAGTGCCGCCCGATCTGCCCGCAGCGCGGCCATCTCCGCAGCCAGTGGCAGCGTTGAATTTTCGCTCAAACCGCGGCTGAGCGACGCTTCGAATACCTTGCGCCGGGACTCCGACCGAGCCAAGGATGCCAGCACCGGCTGCCCGGTGGGGGAAACCAGCGGCAAGAGGCATCCGGACTCGTGCCCGGCGGCTGCGGCCGCGGCGCGGGCGGAGTCCAGCTGGGCCGGTTCCAGGCCTTCAAGCTCTTGGGCATCGGCAAAGTAGACCGCGTGGGCGTTCTGGTTTTCCAGCGCCTTGCTGGAGAACTCGGTGGACAGTTGGGAAAGCCGCGCATTCAGCGACTTGAGCTCTTCCTTGGCTTGCGCGTCCAATCGGGCGCCAGCAAGCTCGAAAGATTTGAGCGTCTCTCCGGCCAGCCGGGCATCTTCGCCCTGCAGTGTTTCCAGGTCTACACCGCGCAGCCGCGCATAGAGATCCGGGTTCAGCTGGATCTCGTCGCGCTGTGCGGTCAGGATGCCGTTGAGTTCGGACTGGATCTCGCGCAGCTCTTCGGTGCCGTGCGCCGAAAGCACGCTGAAATAGGCCATGAGCGTGCGGCGCAGCAACTGCCCGCTGCGTTCCAGCGCGAGGAAGGTGTTCTCGAAGCTCGCCGGGGCAGAGTCGGCCACGATGGCCGCTATCTGTCCAAGGTGCTCCTCGGCACCGGCATGGGCGGCCTGCAGGTAATCTTCGGCAGTGATATTCGCGAAATCTGGCCACTGGTAGGGCAGCTGGCTGGGGTTCAGAAGCGGGTTTGGCATAGTGCCAGATAACCACAGGACACGTGATTTAGCTTGCATTAACACGGTCGCCCAGCCGCTAGGCTGGAGCCCATGAAGCAACGCGCGCTCCCGGTGTTCCTCGCATTCCTCCTGCTCACGAGCTGTTCTGCGAACACCTCCGGTGAGCCGACGCCGACGGCCAACGCACCGCAAAGCAAGCCAGCGCCCGTCCCAAGCACCCCCAGCCCTCCTCCCGAACCGCAGGAGCTCTCGCTGATGGCCACCGGGGATGTGCTGCTGCACCCGCAGCTGCTTGCCGAGGCGGAAACGGGCGATGGCCATGATTTCGCTCCGCTGCTGGCCGGGCTGGAGCCCTATGTGCAGGACGCGGACGTAGCCTTGTGCAACCTGGAGACGCCGATCGGCACCGCGCCGTACTCCGGCTACCCGATGTTCAGCGTCCCGGCGCAGATCGTCACGGACCTGGCCAAGCTCGGCTATGACGGCTGCACCACCGCCACCAACCACACCGTGGACAAGGGCACCGCCGGGGTCAACCGCACCCTGGACACCCTGGAGCAACAGGACCTGTTCGCCACCGGCTCCTACCGCACCGCCAAGGAGGCCGCGGAGCCGCCGATCATGACGGTGGATGGGGTGAAGTTCGGGATCATCGCCAGCACCTATTCGCTGAACGGGATGCGCGCGGACGCCGACTGGCAAGTGGATACCGGGGTGGGCGCGGCCAAACTCATCCAGCGGGCCAAGCAAGCGGCCAAAGATGGGGCCGAAATCGTTGTCGCCGCGATCCACGACGGCGCCGAATACAGCAGCAAACCCACCGAGGCGCAACGCCGGCTCGGGCGCGCCCTGGCCGAATCCGGCGCCTTCGACTTCATCTACATGCACCACACCCATTCGGTACTGCCCATCGAGAAGCACGCCGGGACGTGGATCGTCTACGGCCTGGGCAACTCGGTGGCCAAGCATGCCACCCCCACGATCCTGAACCGCGAGGGGATCAGCATCAAGGCCACCTTCACCCGCGACCCGAAGGAGGACTGGGGGCTCAGCGAACTGGCCTGGGTCCCGCATCAGTTGAGCGAGTCCCCGGTGCGCTGGTGCCAGGTCGCCACCGCCGATGACTGCCTGCCGGCCGCCGACGCCAAGGCTTCGCTTGCGCGCACCACACAAACCGTGAACGCCTTTGATGCCTTCGACGACGGACTGGTGCCATGGGAAGTCGATTAGCCAGTTGCCCCGCGCCCAGATCTACGGTGGCCTCCAAGGCCGTGGGCCTTGGAGCCGCCCAGGTCATCACAACAGTTCTCCAGGGCGGACCGAGGATACTCTCGTAAGTTTCTGACGACCTCAACTTATAGGATCAAATCATGGCCGAAGACCGCATTGCGAAATTGGAAGAAGAGCTCTCGGAACTGCGAGATCTGCTGACTTCTCTCACGCTCAGCGTGCAGTACCGGGAAGATATGGCATTCGAGGCCGCGCTTGCCTATAACCAAGTCGCCGGGCAAACACGAGCCGCCTTGATTCTGGTGTTGGGCTCCATCCAGAGTCGCGCGCTAGGAGAAGCACCGCGGCAGGTCAGCCAGCCATCGATGCTGGAGCCGTTCCCTGTTCTCGCCGAAGCCCAGGAGCCCGGGAGCATTGACTTGGCCGAAGCGATCCGGCTGGTTGCCCGGCTCGTCGGAAACCAGGAGCAGGCCTTCAACGTGCTCAAAGCGCATCAGGCCAGCGGCTTCGGAGCCGAGGCGTACAGGCGCCTGGGCTTGGGACTGCGCTGATTGAAGGCGATGGGCCAACCCTGCTTATCCAGGAGTCCCTGGGTCGCAATCCGCAGTCGAAGACCGTCTTTTAATGAAGTCCACCGCCTTTTGATGCGGGACTAGTGCCCGAAGCTGTCCGAGTCCATCTTCGGGCCGTCCCCGGAATCCAGCGCATCAATCGCGCGCATTTGCGCATCCGTCAGCTCGAAATCGAAGATGTCCAGATTCTCCGCCTGCCGCCGCGGATCCGCCGACTTCGGCGCGGCCCCGCGACCGGACTGCACATGCCAGCGCAAGGTGATCTGCGCCGGGGTTTTCCCGTAGTGCGCCGCCGGGGCGCTAATCGCCTCGGCCTGCAGGAATGCACCCATCCGGCCCAGCGGGGTATAGGCCACCGTGCGCACCCCGTGCGCGTCATTGGCCGCCAGCGTCTCGGCGTTCAGGTGCTCGGGGTCGATCATGATCTGGTTCACCGCCGGCAGCAGCCCGGCCTCGCGTACCGCCTGCAGATGCGCCGGCTTGAAGTTCGAGACGCCGGCCGCGCGGATCTTTCCCTGTTCGCGCAATTCGATGAGCCCGGCCAGCGCGTCGGTGAAGGTGCCCTGGTCCGGGTTCGGCCAGTGGATCAGAAACAGGTCCAGGTAGTCCACGCCCAGGCGCTGCGCGGAATTCTCGAACGCCTGGCCCACCCCGGAGAACGAATGCCAGCGCTTGTTGAATTTGCTGGTCAAGAACACCTGGTCGCGCGGCAGCCCGCTGGCGCGCAGCCCGGCGCCCACCGCCTCTTCATTCTCGTAGTTTTCGGCGGTGTCTACATGCCGGTAGCCCAGGTGCAGGGCGCTGGCGACGGCGTCGCGCGCTTCGTTCCCGCGCATCGGCCAGGTGCCTAGGGCCAGCGCGGGCATATCCACTCCGCCTGGCAGTTCGAGGGTTTTGTGCTGGGCATCCAACGGGTAGCTCCTTGGCGAATCGGGTGGCGTCAACGGCCGGCGGATTTCGCGCCGAACCTCAAAGCAAGCTATCAACATTGCCCGCCGGCGGCCAACGTATCCACGACACACCGGGAAACATGCGCCGCGTCACGTGCCACCAGGCACTACCGTTGATCCGTCGCTAATTTTCCGGCGCCACTTCAGCCAAGCAATATTCGAAGGTAGATTCATGACGGTTATCGGCGTGCTCGCGCTCCAAGGCGACTTCCGCGAACATCTCAACGCCCTTTCCGGGCTCGGGGTCAAGGCCAGCGCGGTGCGTACCGTCCAGGAGCTGGCGGCGGTCGATGCGCTGATCATCCCGGGCGGTGAATCCTCGGTGATCGACCGGCTGACGCGCAGCTACGGGCTGGCCGAACCGATCAAGGCGCGCCTGGCCGCCGGAATGCCCGCCTATGGCTCTTGCGCGGGCATGATCATGCTTGCGGACCGGCTGGACAACCCGGCGGTTTCAAGCATCGGGTTGCAGCAGCAGACCCTGGGCGGGATCGACATGCTAGTGCGCCGCAACGCCTTCGGGCGGCAGGTCGACTCCTTCGAATACCCGCTGGAATTCGCCGGGCACAGCCTCGATGCGGTGTTCATCCGCGCACCCGAAGCCCTCGAAGTCGGGCCCGACGTGCAGGTGCTCAGTACGGTTCCGGCCCCTGAAAGCCGCGCACAAGGTAGAATCGTTGCAGTACGCCAGGGGAATTTGTTGGCAACCAGCTTCCATCCGGAAGTTACCGGTAGCCGCGCTATCCACGAATTTTTCATTAATATCACGCGAGGAGACGCTTAAAGCATGTCAGGCCACTCCAAATGGGCAACCACTAAGCATAAGAAGGCCGCGATCGACGCCAAGCGCGCCAAGGCCTTCGCTAAGTACATCAAGGGCATCGAAGTCGCCGCTCGTGTCGGCGGCGCCGATATGGCCGGCAACCCGGCCCTGGAACTTGCGGTCAGCAAGGCGAAGAAGAATTCGGTCCCGATCAACAACATCGACCGTGCCGTCAAGCGCGGCGCCGGGCTGACCGGCGAGGTCGTCGACTACACCGAGATCATCTATGAGGCACGCGGCCCGCAGGGCTCGGCGCTGCTGATCGAGTGCCTGACCGACAACAAGAACCGTGCGGCCTCCGAGGTCCGCGTGGGCATCAACCGCAACGGCGGCTCCGTGGCCGACCCCGGCTCGGTTTCCTACCTGTTCGCCCGCAAGGGCGTCGTCCGCCTGCCCAAGGGCGAGCTGACCGAGGATGACCTGCTGATGGTGGTGCTCGATGCCGGCGCCGACGAGATCCTGGACGAAGAGGAGAACTTCGCCATCGTCTGCGATCCCTCGGATCTGCGTGCCGTGGCCGCGGCTTTGGACGAAGCCGAGATCGCCTACGAAACCGACGAGATGGAATTCATCCCGTCGATGAAGGTGGACCTGGACGTCGAAGGGGCGCGCAAGTTCCTGCACCTGTACGACGCGCTGGAAGAGCTCGATGACGTGCAGAGCGTCTACACCAACGCCGACCTCTCCGACGAGGTCCGCGCGGCCCTCGACGAAGAGAACTAAGCACCGGCTTGGCCCTGCGCATCGTAGGCGTCGACCCCGGCCTGACCCGTTGCGGGCTGGCCGCGGTCGACGTCGCCGCCAATCGGCAGGTTGAACTGGTTGGCTTCACCGTGGCCGGCACCCCGACGGGCACTCCGCTGGACGCGCGCCTGCTGGCCATCGCCGAGGCGATCGACGCCTGGCTCGAACTGCACCAGCCCGACGTGCTCGCCTTGGAACGCGTCTTCGCTTCGGCGAACGTGTCCACGGTGATAGGCACCGCCCAGGTGACCGGCATCGTGATTCTCGCCGCGGCTCGCCGCGGCATTCCCGTGGCTCTGCACACTCCGACCGAGGTGAAGGCCGCGGTCACCGGCAGCGGCCAGGCCACCAAGGTTGCCATCGGCAAGATGGTCGCAAAGATCTGCCGGCTCGACGAGCCGCCCAAGCCCGCCGATGCCGCCGATGCGGTGGCCCTGGCCATCGCCCACGGGTGGCGCGGTGCGGCGGTCGGGTCCAACGCCTCGGCCTCGGCCTCGGCCACCGCCGGGCGGGTCGGTTCGAACCAGCTCACCGCCGCCCAGCAGGCGTGGATCGCCGCCGAAGCCTCGTCGAAGCGCCGGGCAACCCGCCGCTAATCGCCATTCGTAGGTATCTTCGATAAGCTGGGATCGTTCGAACATATTTTTGAGGAGTGGCATGATCAGCTCACTGACCGGCACGGTCCAGGCGGCAACCCTGAATTCCGCGGTTATCAACGTCAACGGCTTCGGCATGCTCGTGCACGCCACCCCCGCCACGCTGTCCACCCTGCACCTGGGCCGCGAGGCCACCGTGCACACCTCGATGGTGGTGCGCGAAGACTCGATGACCCTTTTCGGTTTTGCCACGCCCGATGAACGCGAGGTCTTCGAGGTGCTCATCGGCATCTCGGGCATCGGCCCGCGCACCGGATTGGCGATCCTGGCGGTGCACACCCCCGAAGAGGTCCGCATCGCGGCGAACACCAAGGACACCGCCGCCTTCACCAAGGTCTCCGGCATCGGACCGAAGGGCGCCAGCCGCATCGTGCTGGAGCTGAACGGAAAACTCGTACCTACCGGAGTGGATACCGCAACAGGCCGCCCGGGCACCGCCTCGGTGTGGGAGCCGCAGGTTATCGAGGCACTCACCGGTTTGGGCTGGACCGAAAAGGATGCCCAGTCCACGCTCACGGCGCTGGGCAAGGCGAATCCAGAGGTTGTCGAAACCGGCAACGTCTCCGAAATACTGCGTGCGGCCCTGCGCAGCATGTCCACCGGCGCCCGCGCCCGATAGGATGACCCCGTGAATGAGTCCACGCAGCTGACAAACGCCGGAAGCGAACCGGAAGAACGGGTGATCGAGGCCGCCCTGCGCCCGCGGAACCTGGATGACTTCGTCGGCCAGGGGCGGGTGCGCCAGCAGCTTTCGCTGGTGTTGGAAGCGGCAAAAATCCGCGAGCGAACCGCCGACCACGTGCTGCTCTCCGGACCTCCGGGGCTGGGCAAGACCACGCTGTCGATGATCATCGCCGCCGAAATGAACGCCCCGCTGCGCATTTCCTCCGGCCCTGCCATCCAGCACGCCGGCGACCTCGCCGCGATCCTCTCCTCGCTCACCGAGGGGGAGGTGCTCTTCCTGGATGAAATCCACCGCATGTCCCGTCCGGCCGAAGAGATGCTCTACATGGCGATGGAAGATTTCCGTGTGGACATCATTGTCGGCAAGGGGGCCGGAGCCACCGCGATCCCGCTGGAAATTCCACCGTTCACCCTCGTGGGTGCGACCACGCGCGCCGGGCTGCTGCCCGGGCCGTTGCGTGACCGCTTCGGCTTCACCGGGCATCTGGAATTTTATGCGGTCGAAGAATTGGAACTGGTGCTGCGCCGCTCGGCGATGATGCTTGACCTGCGCGTGACCTCCTCCGCATTCAGCGAGATCGCTAGCCGTTCGCGAGGCACCCCGCGTATTGCCAACCGCCTGCTGCGCCGCGTGCGCGACTGGGCGCTGGTCAACAAGCTCGAGCAGATCGATGCCAGCGCCGCAGCCGCTGCCCTTGAAATGTATGAGGTCGACCCGAGGGGGCTGGACCGGCTGGACCGTTCGGTGCTCGAAGCGCTGTGCAAGAAGTTCGGCGGCGGCCCGGTGGGGCTATCCACCTTGGCGATCGCCGTCGGAGAAGAAAGCGAGACGGTGGAAACCGTCGCCGAGCCCTTCCTGGTCCGCGAAGGCTTGATGGGGCGCACCCCGCGTGGCCGTATCGCGATGCCCGCGGCGTGGGAGCACTTGGGCCTAGTGATGCCCAAGGACGCGATTTTTGCCGGAGCCCAAAACTATGAAACCGATGTGGATTAGGTGAATAACTCTACTCTGCCCGCGTAAATGGCTAGGCGATTTGCTTTCAGCCATTAGACTGGAGACGCCCGACACATGCCCCGATTTTGGCATGCCCGGGCGTCTTAATTCTTTTAACGAATCGTTAGCAGGTATTACACGTGAATTCCCTCGTCCTTGCCCAGGCAGCCGGTGGCGGCTTCAACCCATCCATAATCCTGATGGTGGCGCTGTTCGCAGTGCTGATCATCATGATGATCCGCGGCCGCAAGAAGGTCTCCAAGCAGCAAGAAGCCCTGAAGACCAAGTCGGTTCCGGGCGCCAAGGTGATGACCAACTCGGGGATCTTCGGCACCATCATCAGCATCGATGAGCAGGATCGCGTGCTCGTCGAGGTCGCCAACGGCGTCGTGCTCACCTTGCACCGCCAGGCCATCTCCACCTTCCTGGACGCCGATGCGCCCGCCGCCCCGGCCGAAGACGCCGAGCAGGCTCCTGCCGTCGCCGAATCTCCAGAGGAAAGCCTGCGTCGTTTGAACGGCGAAGGCAAGGACGACCGCAACGCCTAAGGCAGGCACCATCGCGGTGGTAAACCATCACGCCACCAGTTCAAGAAAGCACAATAGATGTCATCAATTGGACCTGTAAAACAGGCACGCAAGGCGTTGCTGTGGTTACTGGTCGTCTTCATCATCGCAACCGGAGTCCTAGTTGCTGGTGTATCGACGGGCCAGACCAGCGCCGCCCCGAAGCTTGCGCTAGACCTTGAAGGCGGCACCCAGATGATCCTGGCCCCGCAAGTCAAGGGGGATGAAAGCATCAGCCAGGAGCAGCTGGACCAGGCGGTGGAGATCATCCGCCAGCGTGTAGCCGGCTCGGGTGTCTCCGAAACGGAAATCACCACCCAGTCCGGGCGCAACGTCGTCGTTTCGATGCCCGGTACCCCGGACGCCGAAACCCGCGAGCTGATCCAGGCTTCGGCCAATATGGAATTCCGCCCGGTGTTGATCACCGGTTCCTTCGAGGCTACGCCCGAGGAGCAGCGCACCGCCGAGGCGGACGTGCCAGAACCAAATGGCGAGCCGGAGAACCCTTCGGACACCAACTGGATCAGCAAAGAGATCTACAAAGAGTTCGAAGCCTATGACTGCCCCACGGTGCTCGCGGAGCGTGAAACCACCGAGCAGGATCCTACTAAGCCCACGATCTCCTGCGACCCGCGCCAGGGTGTGAAGTACATCCTCGGCCCGCAGGAAATTCCGGGTGACCAGATTTCCGATGCCTACGCCAATCTGGCGCGCGGCGTGCAGGGTGCGGTCACCGGCGAATGGGTCGTGGTCATCGAGTTCAACAAGCAGGGTGCCGAAACCTTCGCGGAAACCACCCAGCGCCTGATTGCATTGCAGGGTTCGCAGAACCAGTTCGCGATCGTGCTCGATGGAACGGTGATCTCCGCTCCGACCACCAACGCGGTGATCTCCGATGGCCGCCCGCAGATTTCCGGCGGCTTCACCGAAGAATCCTCCCAGGCGCTGGCTCAGCAGCTGAAGTACGGCGCACTGCCGATCAGCTTCGAGATCCAGTCCGAGCAGCAGGTTTCCGCCACCCTCGGTAGCGACCAGCTCAAGGCCGGCCTCATCGCCGGCGTCATCGGCCTGGTCCTGGTGTTCATCTACTCGCTCTTCCAATACCGCGCACTGGGCCTGGTGACGATCTTGTCGCTGCTGGTTTCCGGCGTGCTCACCTATCTGGCGATCGTGCTGCTTGGCTGGGCGATGAATTATCGCCTGTCGCTGGCCGGTGTGGCGGGTCTGATCGTCGCGATCGGTTTGATCGCCGACTCCTTTATCGTGTACTTCGAACGTGTGCGTGATGAGTTGCGCGATGGCCGTTCGCTGGCCAGCGCCGTGGACGTGGGCTGGTCCCGCGCCAAGCAGACCATCCTGGCCTCCAAGGCGGTCAACGTGCTGGCCGCCGTCGTGCTCTACGTGGTGGCGGTGGGCAACGTGCGAGGCTTCGCCTTCACGCTGGGCCTGACCGCAATCATCGACCTCGTCGTCGTCTACGGTTTGACCCACCCGACGCTGATGCTGCTGGCGCGCACGAAGTTCTTCGCCGATGGGCACCGCCTCTCCGGGCTGGACCCATCCTTGCTCGGCGTGGTGCCGCTGTACCGCGGCGCCGGCCAGGTCCGCCGCTTCAACGAGAACGTTGATGCGAACCGGGGCAAGAAGAACTCCAAGGCGAGCGGCGAGGCGGCCAAGCGCATGACCATCGCCGAACGCCGCCGCGCCGAAGCAAACCGGGAGGAGAACAATGAATAAGCTCGCAGAGTGGGGCAACCAGCTCTACACCGGGAAAACGTCCTACCCGTTCACCCAGAAGCACCGCCTGTGGTTCCTGATCGCCGCGATCCTGGTGATCGCCTCGATCCTGGTCCCGGTGGCCAAGGGTGGCTTCAACCTGGGCATCGATTTCCGCGGCGGCTCGGAATTCATGGTTTCCGGCGTGCAGAATACCGACATCAGCCTCGGTGAGGAGGTGGTGAAATCCGCCGCCTCCGGCGCCGAAGCCACCGTCACGAATATCGCACCGGGCACCATGCGCGTGCAGACCGAACGGCTCAGCGACGACCAGACCATCACGGTGGCAGGCGAGCTGGCCGAAACCTATGGTGTGGATGCCAGCGAGGTGACCAGCAACTTCATCGGCCCGACCTGGGGACAGGACGTCTCACGCCAGGCGATGCTGGGCCTGCTGGCCTTCGTGGTGCTAGTCGGGTTGCTGATGGCCGCGTACTTCCGCACCTGGAAGATGTCGGTCGCCGCCATCGGGGGCCTGTTCGTGGTCATCATCATCACCGCGGGCATCTATTCGCTCTCCGGTTTTGAGATCACGCCCAGCGCGATCATCGGATTCTTGACGATTCTGAGCTACTCGCTCTACGACACCGTGGTGGTGTTCGATAAGGTCCGCGAGAACACCAAGGGCTATGATCAGCAGCAGAAGCGCACCTTCCAGCAGCTGGTGAACCTCGCGGTTAACCAGACGCTGGTGCGTTCGATCAACACCTCGGTGGTGGCGGTGCTTCCGGTCGCGTCGATTCTGTTCATCGGCTCCTACCTGTTGGGCGCCGGTACGCTCAAGGATCTGTCCTTGGCGCTGTTCATCGGCATCATCATCTCCAACTTGTCCACGTTGTTCGTCCAGGCGCCGCTGTACAACTGGCTGCGCCACCGCGACGAGGACGTGCGCAAGCACACCCAGAAGCTGGAAGAACTCGACGCTTAAGCATCCGGTCGCTTCCACCGCAGATTCCCTGCGGATCAGCTGAACGACTAGTGCCTCGGATCCACCGATCCGAGGCACTTTTTCGTCGTCGAAAAGTTCGCGTAATTAGTTGTCACCGCGCGAACGTGCTATAACGAATGAACTAAAACAATGCATGGAGCCGGCATCACGAGCTTGGCACCTAGCACCGTTATGACCGGCGACGGTGGGAAGGAGCGAGGCATGGCAAACACGCCGAACCTGAACAATTCGAAGCGGCGCTCGATCTCACGCCTAGTACGTTTTGCGGGCCGAGGAAGCACACCGAGCACCTCGCCGACGTTGGAGCCGCTGCTGCGCACGGTGAAGTCCAAGCATCCCAAGGCGGATCTGGACCTGCTGATCCACGCCTACGAGGTGGCCGAGAAGCATCACGAGGGGCAGAAGCGCAAGAGCGGAGACCCCTACATCACCCACCCGGTGGCCGTAGCGACGATCCTCGCCGAAATGGGGATGACCGGTTCGATCCTCGCCGCGGCGCTGCTGCACGACACCGTGGAAGACACCGACTATTCGCTGGAATCGGTCACCAAGGAATTCTCCGAAGAGATCGCGATGCTCGTGGACGGCGTCACCAAGCTCGACAAGGTGACCTACGGGGACGCGGCCCCGGCCGAAACCGTCCGCAAAATGGTGGTCGCGATGTCCCGCGACATCCGCGTGCTGCTGATCAAACTCGCCGACCGGCTGCACAACGCGCGCACCTGGCGCTACGTGTCCCCGGAGTCCAGCTCCCGCAAGGCGAAGGAAACCCTGGAGATCTTCGCGCCGCTGGCGCATCGCCTGGGCATGAACGCGGTGAAGTGGGAGCTGGAAGACCTCTCCTTCGCCGCCTTGCATCCCAAGGTGTACCAGGAGATCGTGCGCATGGTGGGGGACCGCACCCCGGAGCGCGAAAAGTACCTGGCCAGCCTCCGCGAACGGCTGAACAGCAAACTCGGCGAGCTGAACGTGCACGCCGCGGTGAGTGGGCGCCCGAAGCACTACTACTCGATCTATCAGAAGATGATCGTGCGCGGCAAGGATTTCGACGACATCCATGACCTGATGGGCGTGCGCATCACCGTCGACTCGGTGAAGGACTGCTACGGGGCGCTGGGCGTGGTGCACGCCGAGTGGAATCCGCTGCCCGGACGGTTCAAGGACTACATCGCGCTGCCGAAGCTGAACCTCTACCAGTCGCTGCACACCACGGTGATGGGTCCCGAGGGCAAGCCGGTAGAGATCCAGATCCGCACCCACGAGATGCATCTGCACGCCGAAAATGGAGTGGCCGCGCACTTCCAGTACAAGCACGGCGAACGCGGCGATTCGATGCTCTCCGCGGAGAAGAACATGGAATGGCTGCGCTCGTTGATGGAGTGGCAGGAAGACACCACCGACTCCGAGGAATTCCTCGACGGGTTGCGCTACACCATCAACTCCGCCGAGGTGTACGTGTTCACCCCGAAGGGCGACATCATGTCGCTGCCGGTCGGGGCCACGCCGATCGACTTCGCCTACTCCATCCACACCGATGTCGGCCACCGCACCATCGGCTCGCGGGTCAATGGCAAGCTCGTTCCGCTGCATACCGAATTGAAGCAGGGCGACGTGGTGGAGGTCTTCACCTCCAAGGCCGAGGATGCCGGTCCTTCGCAGGACTGGCAGCACTTCGTGAAGTCCCCGCGCGCCAAGGCGAAGATCCGCGCCTACTTCAGCAAGGAGCGCCGCGAAGAGGCGATCGAAAAGGGCAAGGAGCTGCTCACCAAGGAGCTGCGCCGCAATCAGCTGCCGCTGCAGCGGCTGATGACCCACGAGCTGCTGACCACAGTGGCCACGAACCTGCACCACGTGGACATCTCGGCGCTCTACCAGTCGGTGGGCGACGGGCATACCAGTGCGCAGAACGTCATCGAGCATCTGGTGGCGCTCACCGGCCCGCCAGCGGGCGAACAGGTCGACGAGGAAGCCACGGTCACTCCGAGCCTCGCCAAGCCCACCACGGGCAACGACGCGGGCGTCATCGTCCAGGGCGTGGGCGACGTGCTGGTCAAGCTGGCCCGCTGCTGCACCCCGGTGCCTCCGGATGACATCGAAGGCTTCGTCACCCGAGGTGCCGGCGTCTCGGTGCACCGCACCGACTGCCTGAACCTGGCTCAGCTGGCCCAGCAACCGGACCGGCTGGTTTCGGTCGCCTGGGCGGAGAAGCACCATGGGGTGTTCGTTGTCGAAATCCAGGTGGAGGCGCTGGACCGCAAGCAGCTGCTTTCGGATGTCACTCGGATCCTGTCCGAAAGCCACCTGAATATCCTCTCGGCCAGCGTGCAGACCAGCCGCGAACGCGTGGCGATCTCGCGCTTCTCCTTCGAGATGGGCGATCCGAAGTTCCTGAGCCACGTGCTCAACCAGGTCCGCCGCATCGATGGCGTGTACGACGTCTACCGCACCACCGCCGGCAGCCGCCGGTAAGCAGCATAAAGCGAACCCCGCCACCGCGACGCGACGTCAGCGGTGGCGGGGTTCGCTTTATGCCGCGCGCGCCTGGTAGGACTGCACCAGCCGCAACGCGCGTTCCACCGCAGGGGCGGAATCGAGCTGCGAGAGCCGTTCGCCCACGGCAGCCAGGTTCAAGAACGGATCCTCGAGCCGCTGAATCTGGTTGAACACGCTCGTCGCGATCGGCAACGGGTCGAAGCAGGCAACATCGCAGACGGTGCGCAGCAATCCGGTGAGCTTCACCCGCTTGCGGTTCACCAGATCAGCCTCCTCGATCGGCAACTGCACAAATTCGAAGCTCAGCGAATTTCCGGGGCGGTAGGGCCGATGGTAGGCATTCGAAGAGATGCAGATCGTATTCACATGGGGCAGCAGCCCATGGATCCAGGCCGCTGTCTGCTGGCAGAACACGTCGGTCCTGCCCAGTTGGCGGCCGGCGAGGAACGCGGCGATAGCGGCGCGCGCGCTCGAATCATAACGGAACCTGGTCTCCACAAAGCACCCGCCAATGGATTCGCGCAGCAGCCCATGGGTTTCCATGGCGCCGAGCTCATTGCGGGTGAAGGGTTCGCCGACGATGAACAGGTCTTCGGGGATACGCAACGCGGCGACGCGCTGTCTCGTAGCTTTCTCCATGAAGCTACTGAACCAGCAAGCGCCGCCGCGTAGGGGGTGTTCTGCCGAACTGTGGATTCTAGTCCAGGTCGGCTGCCGACTTCTCCAGGGTGTTCAACCACATCTGGCGGGCGTCCAAGGCCTCCTGGGCCTTGGCAATCCGCTTGGCATTGCCCTGCTTCTTCGCCGCTTCAAGATCCGCTTCGAGGGCCGCGATGGTCTCCTGCAGCTGGGTGAGCATCGAATTCGATCGGGCCTTGGTCTCCGGGTTGGAACGGCGCCACTGCTCGTCTTCGGCGCCCTTGACGCCCTCTTCGACCTGGCGCAGCGCCGATTCGACACGCTGCAGATCCGCGCGCGGAACCTTGCCTGCCTCTTCCCAGCGGCCGCGGATGACGTCGAGCTTCTGCTTGGTGATGGCCAGATCCTTCACCGGCAGCAGCGCGCGGGCCTCTTCGAGCAGGGCCTCCTTCACCACGAGGTTCTGCGCGTATTCGGCGTCGACCTTCGCGTTTTCGGCGGCGCGGGCCTGGAAGAACACATCCTGTGCGGCTCGGAAGCGGCTCCAGAGCGCGTCGTCGTCCTTGCGCGAGGCGCGGCGGGACTTCTTCCACTCGTCCATCAGCTTGCGGTACTCGGCGGCGGTTCCCGCCCAGTCGGTGGAGCTCGCGAGCGCCTCGGCGCGCGCGATCAGCTCTTCCTTAACGGTTTTGGCCTGCGCGTTGGTCGCGTCCAGCTGGGAGAAGTAGGCGCGGCGGTGCCGGTCGAAAGTGGTGCGGGCGGCGCGGAAACGCTTCCACAGGGCATCTTCGGTGGCGCGCGGCAACCGCACGGAAGAACGCTGGGTTTCCTTCCACGTGTCGAACAGCTCGTTCATCTCGGAGGACGCGGTCTTCCACTGGATCTGCTCGGGACGCTTCCCGGCCAGTGCCTCGGCCTGCTCGACGAGTCCTTCGCGGACCTTGAGCTGCTCGGCGCGAGCGGCCTCATTTGCCTGGCGCTGCGCGGCGGACAGGGTGCTCACCGCACCGCGCAAAGACTCGATGCGGGCCTCGATGGCGCGGATGTCGCCGACCAGGTGGCGTTCGGCCACGGTCGCTGCGAGGGTGTCGAGGGTTTTGGGCATGTCGCCGCTGGGCGCCTTGGCCGCTACGCGCTGTTCGAGCAGCATCAGCTGCGAGACGACGTCATCGTACTTGCGCACGAAGTAGGCCAAGGCCTCTTCTTCGCTGGCGTCCGGGTACTGCCCGACCGGATGCTCGGTGCCGTCGATGATGACAAACACATGGCCATCGTCGGTCACACGGGCAAATTTGGCCGCTTCTTCGAGGGGAGTGCTGTGGTCGACGGGCTGAGCCACTACCGGCTTTGCCACTGGCTTATGGGCCTGTGGCAAGGGGATGTTCGGGCTGTCGTCGGATTTCTGACTGGTGGTCACCGCTGAAACTCTTTCGCTTTACTGTTCGCTTGCTAGAGGTAACTCTACCTGTGACCTCCGTTTCTTAGTAAGCCGACGTGCACAGTATTCCAATGTGTTGCGTCGTAGGATAGATGGGCAACCATTTTGTACTAAGGAGTTTCATGGCACGCAAGGCCTCATTATCAGGTTTCCCCGAATGGCTTCCGGCCGAGCGGGCCGTCGAACAGCATGTGCTGGACACCTTGCGTCGCACCTTCGAACTCCATGGCTTCGCCAATATCGAAACGCGCGCGGTGGAAACCCGCGGGCAGCTGCTGCGCAAGGGCGAAATCGACAAGGAAGTCTACGGGCTTTCCCGGCTGGCCGCCGAAGCCGAGGGCAAGAACGACCCCAACGCGCTGGCGCTGCACTTCGATCTGACCGTGCCCTTCGCCCGCTACGTGGTGGAAAACGCCGGACACCTGGCCTTCCCCTTCCGCCGCTACCAGATGCAGAAGGTCTGGCGTGGCGAGCGCCCGCAGGACGGGCGCTTCCGCGAATTCACCCAGGCGGATATCGACGTCGTCGGCGAGGGCAGCTTGCCCTTCAGCTACGACGTGGAGCTCGCGCTGACCATTGCGGACGCGCTCTCCGCCCTGCCCATCGGCGACTTCCGGCTGCGCGTGAACAACCGCAAGCTGGCCGAGGGCTTCTACCGCGGGCTGGGCCTGGAAGACCCGGACGCGGTGCTGCGCGCCATCGACAAGCTGGAGAAGATCGGCGAAGACGGCGTCGCCAAGATCCTGGTCACCGAGGTCGGGGCCAGCGAAGAGCAGGCCCGTGCCGCGCTGGCGCTGGCGGCGATCCGCACCCTGGACACCGGCTTCGTCGCCCAGGTGCGCGCGCTGGACGTGGAGCACGAATTGCTGGACACCGGGCTCGATGAGCTCGCCCAGGTCATCGACGCCGCCTCGAAGCGTGCCCCGGGCAAGGTGATGGCGGATCTGTCCATCGCCCGCGGGCTGGACTACTACACCGGCACCGTCTATGAGACGGTGCTCGTCGGGCACGAGTCCCTCGGTTCGATCTGCTCCGGCGGACGCTACGAGTCGCTGGCCTCGAAGGGCAAGAAGAACTACCCGGGGGTGGGCCTGTCCATCGGCGTCACCCGGCTGATCTCGCGCATCCTCGCCGAGGAGCTGGCGAGCGCCGCGCGCGCCGTGCCCTCGGTGGTATATGTCACCTTGGCCAACGCCGATTCCTGGCACCAGGCCCAAGACGTCGCCTCCGCGCTGCGTGCCCGCGGCATTGCCTGCGAGGTCGCCTCCAGCGCCGAGAAGTTCGGCAAGCAGATCAAGTACGCTGACCGCCGCGGGATTCCGTTCGTCTGGTTCACACAGGAGGACGGCACCCACGAGGTGAAGGACATCCGCTCCGGCGAGCAGCTCAGCGCGGATGCCGCCAGCTGGACGCCGCCGGCCGAGGATCTGCACAACACCGTCAACTAGCAACGGTGCACTAAACTCGTCATCGAGAAGAACTGAAGAGATTTCACGTCTCAACCGACCGAAAGGATCGTAGTGCTACGCACTCATCAGCTGGGCGAACTCCGCGCCGAGCACATTGGACAGCAGGTCACCCTCACCGGTTGGGTCGCGCGTCGACGCGACCACGGTGGTGTGGCGTTCCTCGATTTGCGCGACGCCTCCGGCTTCGCCCAGATTGTGGTGCGCGACGAAGAGGACTTCCACCCGCTGCGCAATGAATTCGTGCTGCAGGTCAAGGGCAAGGTTGAGCGTCGCCCGGAAGGCAACGAGAACCCGAACCTGCCAAGCGGTGAGATCGAGGTGATTGCCGATGAGGTCATCGTGTTGAACACCGCCGCGGCGCTGCCTTTCCAGATCGATGAGCACGTCGAGGTCGGCGAGGAGGCGCGGCTGCGCCACCGCTACCTGGATTTGCGCCGTCCGACCCCGTCGCGCAACCTGCGTCTGCGTTCCGAGGTCAACCGTGCCGCGCGCAACCTGCTGCACGACGAGGGCTTCGTCGAGATCGAAACCCCGACGCTGACCCGCTCCACTCCGGAAGGCGCCCGCGACTTCGTCGTGCCCGCCCGCCTGAGCCCGGGCGCCTGGTACGCGCTGCCGCAGTCCCCGCAGCTGTTCAAGCAGCTCTTGCAGGTCGGCGGCTTCGAGAAGTACTACCAGATCGCGCGCTGCTACCGCGATGAGGACTTCCGTGCGGACCGCCAGCCGGAATTCACCCAGCTGGATATCGAGGCTTCCTTCGTCGAGGAAGATGACATCATCGAGCTCGGCGAGAAGCTGGTCAAGGAAATCTGGTCGTTGATCGACGTTGAGATCCCGACCCCGATCCGCCGCATGACCTACGCCGACGCGATGTCCCACTACGGTTCGGACAAGCCGGACCTGCGCTTCGGCCTGGAACTGACCGAGATGACCGAGTACTTCGCGAACACTTCCTTCAAGGTGTTCCAGTCCGCCTACGTCGGCTCCGTGGTCATGCCAGGTGGTGCCGCGCAGCCGCGCCGCACCCTGGATGCCTGGCAGGAATTCGCCAAGCAGCGCGGCGCGAAGGGACTTGCCTACGTGCTGCTGAAGGAAGACGGCGAGCTGGCCGGCCCGGTGGCGAAGAACCTCTCCGATGAGGAGAAGGCCGGACTGGCCGAGGCCACCGGCGCGAAGCCCGGTGACTGCATCTTCTTCTCCGCCGGCGACAAGGCCGAGTCCCGGGCGCTGCTCGGTGCGGTGCGCGTGGAGATCGGGCACCGCACCGGGTTGATCAAGGACGGCGACTGGGCGTTTGTGTGGATCGTTGATGCGCCGATGTTCGAGCCAGCCTCCGCGGCCGTCGCTTCCGGCGACGTGGCGGTGGGCGCCGGCGCCTGGACCGCAGTACACCACGCCTTCACCAGCCCGAAGCCAGAGTTCATGGACACCTTCGATACGGATCCGGGCTCGGCCCTGTCCTACGCCTACGACATCGTCTGCAACGGCAACGAAATCGGCGGCGGCTCGATCCGTATCCACCAGCGCGACGTGCAGGAACGTGTCTTCAAGCTGATGGGCGTGTCCGACGAGCAGGCGCAGACCCAGTTCGGCTTCCTGCTGGAGGGCTTCAAATTCGGCGCCCCACCGCATGGCGGCATCGCCCTGGGCTGGGACCGCGTGCTGCAGCTGCTCACCGGTTCCGAGTCGATCCGCGACGTCATCGCCTTCCCGAAGACCGGTGGCGGTTTTGATCCGCTGACTGCCGCTCCTGCGCCGATCACCCCGGCGCAGCGCAAGGAAGCCGGCATCGACTTCAAGCCGGAGAAGAAGAAGGCCGAGGCCCCGGTGGCCGAAGCCGCTAAATAGGTTCATAGATCAAGTTCGCGGCCGCTAACCGCAAGGAGCAGGTTGAAGCGATTATTCGTTTCATCCTGCTCCTTTCTTGTTTTCGAACAGCCGCAACGTCATTGGACACGGGATAATTTTTGAACTAGGTTGAATTTTGACCTAGTTATCTGAAGGCAGTTCGGAGCAGCCAATGTCCCCGGAATCTCCCAGTGGAGTCATCGAAGAGTACCCAGAAGCAGACCGCTCATGGGCCCAAACTTTCCTGGTTTCCATCGCTTGGAACGACCTCTCCAACGAGCAATGCCGCAACGAGCTGCGCAATCAGCTTGCTGCCGTGCACGATAGCGGTGCCGGTGCCGACGAACTGTTTGGCGATCCGTGGAAATACGGCGTGCAACGTGCCCAAGCAATGCTTACGCCCCAGCAGCGGGCCAACGCAGAGCTCACGGTGCAGACCGGCACCGCGCTGCTGACCGTCGTTGGGATGCTGGCCGGGCTGATCTGCGTGGGCTTCGGCCTATGGATTGGCTTCCGCGACGGATGGGCGAATTATTCATGGCACTACTGGCAGCTGGCGGCCCTGGCCGGAGGGGTTGGCATTGCCGCTTCGGCCCACCTTTGGTGGTTCTACCGTTTGAAGGGGCGTTTCGAAGCTTCCTGGCTGATCGGTATTTCCGGGTGCCTGGCAAGCATCGCCGCGGCTATTGGGATCGCCGTCCTTGGCGGCGAAGGCCACCTGCCGGTGCCAAATTGGCTGGCGCCGCTCCTTGGGGCGGCGGCAGCGCTCGGCTCCTGGTGCCTGCCCTTCACCAGGGATGAGGAAAAACCCTCGACCGGCACGGCGGAAGCCCTTGATCCGAGCCTCTGGTTCGACGAGGTAGCGCGATTGCTGCGTGGCCGCTACGGAATGAACGCGAAGGAAGCCCGGGAGGCACTGGCCGCGGCACGCCAGCATGGTTCCGATCTCGGCGCGGCAGGCAACAGCGTGGACATGCTCGAAGAATTCGGGTCACCCAGCACCTTTGCCATCGGGCTAGCGGTGAACACCGAAAGTGCGCTCAAGCGGCGCTGGCTGCTCCGTCGCCTGCTGCCGCTGGCCGTCGCATGCGTCTATGGCATCAGCCTCATTCCGGAGCTGCTGGAAGCAGGGATCAGCGGTTGGAATATTTTCATCGCGATAGCATTCATGGTGTTCATCGGCATCTCGCTCTACCAGCTGCGCCGCGCCGATCGGGCGGACTACGTGCAAGCCAAGCTTGCCGAACGCCGGGCGCATGCCCATGCGCTGCAGGAAGGCCGCGATGAGTAGCGAATTTCCCGGCTCCTGGCAGCGCGCGATGCTGCCGATGCTATTGCTTGCCGAACTGTCCGGCGGCCAAGCGCATGGCTATGCGCTGTCCAAATCCTTGCAGGAACGCGGATTCGGGCCGATCAAGGGCGCGACGCTCTATCCCGCACTGGCCAAGCTGGAAGCCTCCGGATTGCTCGGAACACGGTGGGAGGAAGGCCAAGGCGGACCGGGGCGAAAAGTCTACGAGCTCTCCGCCGCCGGCCGCTCCGAACTGCAGGCACAGCGCGCCAGCTTCGACCGGCTCGTGCACTTGGTCCGGGGCACGGGCCGCTAGGCCAGCTCTGCCGAATCCACGATCACCGTGAACGGGCCGGAATTTGTGAGGTTGACCTCCATCATCGCGCCGAACACCCCGGTCTCCACGCGGGCGCCGAGCTGACGCAGATAGTCCACGAAGTATTCGTAGAGCGGTTCGCTGTGCGCGCCGGGCGCCGCCGCCGACCAGGAGGGGCGCCGTCCCTTGCGCACCGAGGCGTAGAGCGTGAACTGGCTGATCACCAGCAACGGAGCGCCAAGCGATTCGCAGCTGGCCTCATCCTCCAAGATGCGCAGCCCGTAGATCTTCTGCGCCACCTTGCGGGCGGCAGCCTCGTTATCCTCGTGCGTGATGCCCAAGAGCACCACGAGTCCCGGGCGAGGCAGCTGCCCGACGATCGAACCGTCAACTTCGACGCTGGCCCGGCTGGCTCGTTGTAATACTGCGCGCATGTGATCCTTTCTTCGCAGCTACCAGAGTATCGGTAGGCTGGGGGAGTGAACGATTTGCTGGATGCCCTGGACGACGGTTCGATCAAGCGCCCGCGCCCGCCGCTGGCGGTGCGCATGCGCCCCAAGACGCTCGATGAGCTGGTCGGCCAGCAGCACCTGCTGGGCCCCGGTTCCCCGCTGCGGCAGCTCGCCGAGCACCCGGAAACCGGGTTGGCCGGCCCGGCCAGCGTGATTCTCTACGGCCCGCCGGGCATCGGCAAGACCACCATCGCGCATGTGATCGCCCGCGCCACGGACCGCAAGTTCGTCGAGCTCTCGGCGATCACCGCCGGGGTGAAGGATGTGCGCCGGGTGATCGACCAGGCCAAGGACGACCGCGACCTGCGCGGGATGACCACGGTGCTGTTCCTCGACGAGATCCACCGCTTCAACAAGGCCCAGCAGGATGCGCTGCTGCCCGGGGTGGAGAACCGGGTGGTGGTGCTCGTCGCGGCCACCACCGAAAACCCGTCCTTCTCGGTGATCTCGCCGCTGCTCTCGCGCTCGCTGCTGCTGACCCTGCGCCCGCTGACCGACGTGGATGTGGCGGAGCTGCTGGAGCGGGCGGTTGACGATGAGCGCGGCTTCGATGCGCAGGTGATCCTTCCGGCCGAGCAGCGCGACGCGATCGTGCGCCTGGCCCAGGGCGATGCCCGCCGTTCGCTCACCGTGCTGGAGGCCGCCGGCGCGGTGGCCTGGAACGCCGCCGGAACCGCGGCGCAGCCGCCGATACAAATTGCGGACGAGCATGTGCAGCTGGCCATGGACCAGGCGGTGCAGCGCTACGACAAGGACGGGGACCAGCACTACGACATCATCTCCGCGTTCATCAAGTCGATCCGCGGCTCGGATGTGGATGCGGCCCTGCACTATCTGGCGCGCATGCTTTCGGCCGGAGAGGACCCGCGGTTCATCGCCCGCCGGCTGATGATCAGCGCCTCGGAGGATATCGGCATGGCCGATCCCACCGCGCTGCCGCTGGCGGTGGCCGCCGCGCAGTCGGTGGCGCTGACCGGGATGCCGGAGGCGCGGATCATGCTCGGGCACGCCACCGTGCACCTGGCCACGGCGCCGAAGTCCAACGCCGCCTATAACGCGATCAACGAGGCGTTGGCCGACGTGGCCGCCGGCAAGGGCGCGCTGGTCCCGGACCATCTGCGCGACGCGCACTACCCGGGGGCCAAGGCGCTGGGCCACGGGGTGGGCTACATCTACTCCCACGATGCCCCGCATTCGATCGCCAGCCAGCAGTACCTGCCCGATGACCTGATCGGCACCGACTACTACCGCCCCAACGCCAACGGGACCGAACGCTCGCTGAGCGATCGGCTGGCCCGGCTGCGCGAGATCATTCGGCGCAAGGACAAGAAGAAACGTTAGCGAGCTTCGTTACAGCTCACCTGCTGGCCGGGGTGCATCGTGTAGACTTGATCTTTGGCTGGCAAGCCATGCCGCCCGTGCGAGTCATCGTTCGGGAGGCGAGGTTGCAGTGGTCGAGGGCCGCGACGCCCCAACACTCTCCGTCCCGGAGGCCAGTAGATCCCGTCGCTAAATCGAAAAGGACACACATATGGCTAACGCCCGTGCCCGCCGTACCGTGCGCCTCTCGCGCGCACTCGGCCTTGCCCTGACTCCAAAAGCTGAAAAGTACATGGAGCGTCGTCCCTACGGTCCCGGCCAGCATGGCCGTGCCCGCAAGAAGCAGGACAGCGATTACGCGGTTCGTCTGCGCGAAAAGCAGCGTTTGCGTGCCCAGTACGGCATCCGCGAAGTTCAGATGCTGAACGCATTCAAGGAAGCCAAGCGCCTCGGCGGCCAGACCGGTGACAACCTGTTGGCACTGCTCGAGTCCCGCTTGGATGCCCTGGTGCTGCGTGCAGGCTTCGCCCGCACCATCCAGCAGGCCCGTCAGCTGGTTGTGCACCGCCACATCCTGGTTAACGGCCAGCGCGTGGACCGCCCATCGTTCAAGGTGCAGCCGGGTCAGCTGATCCACGTGCACGAACGCAGCGAGAAGATGGTTCCATTCCAGATGGCAGCAGCAGGTGAGCACTCACAGGTGCTGCCAGCAGCTCCTGCTTACCTGGACGTGAAGCTGGAAGCCTTGCAGGCTACCTACCTGCGCGCTCCTGAGCGTGCAGAGATCCCAGTGACCTGCGAAGAGAACCTCGTGGTCGAGTACTACGCACGCTAAATCTAGCGCGTGTTCAATGGCCCGCAACCGACTCGGTTGCGGGCCATTGGCTTAACTACCTATATCAGCTCGCGGTTCGCTAAGCTGGAATGGCAGCAAACACCCAAAGCAGAAGAGGAAGCACATGTCGGGTTCGGATATTGCAGGGCTCATCGCAGCCGGCGTCTTTGCCATCCTGGTGGCACTGTTGGCGGTGCCGATCATCAAGTTGGGCAAGGTGTTTGATGAGCTTCGCAACTCGATCAAGGACCTCTCGGACGGGACGACCCCGCTGATTGGCGAGGTTGCCAATACCGTCGCCACGACCAACGACCAGCTCAAGAAGGTCGACGCGATCACCTCGAACGTCTCCGATGCGAGCGCCAACGTCTCCGCGCTGTCCTCCTTGGTGGCAGCCACCGTGGGCAAGCCACTGATCAAGATCGCCGCATTCACCTCCGGTGTGCAGGCAGCGATCAATGCGAACACCAGCGGCAAGGGCCGCCGCAGCCGTTAGGGGAGACTAGAATGAAAAAGCTTTTGTGGGTTGTTATCGGCGTGGGCGTCGGAGTCCTCGCCACCAAGAAATACACCGAAGTATCCTCCGGGGCGGCCCTGAACCGTCAGGTCGGCAAGTACGCCGACCGCATCTCGGAGGTAGTGGGGGCATTCCGCGAAGGAATGAACTCCCGCGAAGTAGAATTACGTTCCGCCTTGGGCGTGGACACCGCTAAGTGAAGGGATCATCCGTAACACGATGAAAACGCAGGAAATTGCACGCCGCTGGGTCGACTTCTTCGTCGCGAAGGGGCACACAGCGGTACCCAGCGCCTCGCTGGTCTCATCTGACCCGTCGCTGTTGTTCACGGTGGCCGGCATGGTCCCATTCATCCCTTACCTGACCGCCCAGGAGGAGGCGCCGTACGCGCGCGCCACTTCGGTGCAGAAGTGCATCCGCACCGGTGACATCGAAGAGGTCGGCAAGACCGTACGCCACGGCACCTTCTTCCAGATGTGCGGCAACTTCTCCTTCGGCGACTACTTCAAGAAGGAAGCGATCCACTTCGCCTGGGAGCTGCTGACCGGTTCGCTTGCGGACGGCGGCTACGGCCTGGATCCCGAGCGCCTCTGGGTCACCGTCTACGAAGACGGCGCGGAGAAGGACGAAGAAGCCCGGCGCATCTGGGAAGAGCAGATCGGCATCCCGCGCGAACGCGTGGTGGGCACCGGCAAGGAAGACAACTACTGGAACACCGGCCAGCCCGGCCCCGGCGGTCCCTGCTCGGAGATCTACTACGACCGCGGCGCGGAGTACGGCCTGGACGGGGGACCGGCGGTCGACGAAACCCGTTTCATCGAAATCTGGAACCTGGTCTTCATGCAGTACCGGCTCTCCGCGGTGCGTTCCAAAACCGATTTCGACGTCGCCGGCGAACTGCCCAAGCGCAATATCGACACCGGCCTGGGACTAGAACGCCTGGCGATGATCCTGCAGGGCGTGGAGAACATGTACGAGACCGACCAGCTGCGTCCGGTGCTCGACAAGGCCGCCGAACTTGCCGGCATCGTTTACACCTCCACCGAGGACCCGGAAGATCCGAACCACGCCAACGACGTGCGCCTGCGCATGATCGCGGACCACATCCGCTCCTCGCTGATGCTCATCTCCGATGGCGTCACCCCCGGCAACGAGGGCCGCGGCTACGTGCTGCGCCGGCTGATCCGCCGCGCGGTGCGCGCCATGCGCCTGATGGGCGTGGACTCCGAGGTGCTCCCCGAGCTGCTGCCGGTCTCGCGTGACGCGATGAAGGGCGTCTACCCGATCGTCGAAGAGGACTTCGCCCGTATCGGGCGCATCGCCTACGCCGAGGAGCGCGCCTTCCGCCGCACCATCGCCTCGGGCACCACCCGGCTGGACGACGCGCTGAAGCAGGCCAAAACCGCGGGCCGCGAGCTGACCGGCGACGACGCCTTCGCGCTGCACGACACCTTCGGCTTCCCGATCGACCTGACCCTGGAGATCGCCGCCGAGGCGGGCCTGGCGGTGGACGAAAAGCGCTTCCGCGAACTGATGACCGAACAGCGCACCCGGGCGCAGAAGGACGCGAAGTCCAAGAAGGCCGGGCATGCGGACCTGTCGGTGTTCACCAAGCTCGCCGAGGCGGGCAAGGTGGAGTTCACCGGCTACGACACGCTGGTGGGCGAATCGAAGATCCGCGGCATCGTCGCCGACGGCCAGGTGGTGAACTTCGCCGAACAGGGCCAGGAAATCGAGCTGGTGCTCGACGAGACCCCGTTCTACGCCGAGGCCGGCGGCCAGGCCGGCGACATCGGCCTGATCACCGGCGACGGCTTCGTGCTCGAGGTCACCGACGTGCAGGCCCCAATCAAGGGGCTGAACGTGCACAAGGTGATCGTGCGCGAAGGCGAACTTCCCGCCGAGGCGCTGGTGCGCACCCAGGTTGACGCGGCGCGCCGCCACTCCGGGGAGCAGGCCCACTCGGCCACGCACCTGGTGCACGCGGCCCTGCGCGAGCTGCTCGGGGACACCGCCACCCAGGCCGGTTCCTTCAACAAGGCCGGATACCTGCGTTTTGACTTCTCCTGGGCCGAGGCGCTTTCCGCACAGGCCCGCACCGAGGTCGAAGAGGTGGTGAACCTGGCGATCGCCTCGAACCACCAGGTGATCACCAGCGAGATGGCCATGGCCGAGGCGCAGAAGCTGGGCGCGATGAGCCTCTTCGGCGAAAAGTACGGCAACGCCGTGCGCGTGGTGGAGATGAACGGGGCCTGGTCGCGCGAGCTGTGCGGTGGCACCCACGTGCCGTCCACCTCCCGCATCGGGCAGCTGACCCTGCTCTCCGAGGCTTCGGTGGGTTCGGGCAACCGCCGCGTCGAAGCGCTGGTGGGCATGGAGGCGTTCCGCCACGGGGCCGCCGAGCGTGCGCTGGTTTCCGAGCTCTCGGGCCTGTTCCGCGTGCCGTCCAACCAGGTTTCCGAGCGCGTGAACGACACGGTGGCGAAGCTGAAGGCCGCCGAGAAGCAGATCGCGGAGCTCAAGAGCGCCGCGATGCTCGCCCAGTCGGCCAGCCTGCTGGAGCAGGTGCAGACCATCGGCAACACCCGGCTGCTGGCGCACAACGCCGGGCAGATCGATTCGGCCGACGCGCTGCGCACCATGGCCCTTGACCTGCGCGGCAAGCTCGGCGCGCAGGCCGCGGTGATCGTGCTGATCGGCGTGTCGAACTCCCGTCCGCTGGTGCTCGCAGTGACCAACGACGAGGCACGCGCCAACGGCTTCAAGGCCGGCGCGCTGGTGCGCACCGCAACCGGGGTGCTCGGCGGTGGTGGCGGCGGCAAGGACGATATGGCCCAGGGCGGCGGCGCGGACGTATCGAAGATCGACGACGCGCTGGCCGCAATCCGGGCGGCCCTTGCCAATGGCTAAGCTAGCGTTCGGCGTCGACGTGGGCCTGGCCCGCGTCGGCGTCGCCGTCTCCGATCCGTCGGGAATCCTCGCCACCCCGGTGATGACCCTGCGCCGCGATGTGAAGAAGAACTCCGATCGCCGCCTGCTCTTGCGCATGATCGTTGACCGTGAGGTCTCCGAGGTGTTCATCGGGGAACCGAAATCCCTGGCCGGGAATTCCACGGAATCCACGAAAATGGCTCGTGACTACGCGATAGCCTTGGCCGAGGAGGCAAATGCGGCTAGCATCGAGGTTGAGATTTTCTTGGTTGACGAGCGTTTGAGCACGGTCAGCGCGCACCGCTCGTTGCACGCCTCGGGGCGCCGCATGCAAGACCATCGTCAGGTCGTTGACCAGGCGGCCGCCATTGAAATCCTGCAACAGGTGCTTGAAATGCGACGTAATGGTGTGCGCGTTCAAGCCAGCCGCATCGTGCTGAAGTAACAGCGCGCCGCGAGAATCCACAGGGAGAATTGATGCGAGAAGAAGCCCGCCGCGAACGGCAGCGTGAAACCTTTTCCGAGCTTTACGCGCGTTTTGCAGCCGGCGAGCCGAAAGGCCTCGCAACACCAACTACCCCGGAACTGACCGGTGAGCAGCTCTACGGCGGTGCAGATTCGGCCGCGGCCGAGCTGCACCGCGAGCCGGAACCGGCCATGGCAGACGCTGAGCCGCAGCCGGCGCCCGAATCCTTGCTCGGCACGGTGCCCGCCAGCGGCGCGGCGAAGGCGCGCAAGAAGCGCAGCAAACGCCGCCGCAACCTGGTGATGCTCGCAACCTTCTTGATCTTCGCCGTCGTGGTCGCCGGGTCCTTCTATTTCATCCGTTCGCTGGTCAAGCAGTTCAACCCGGATGACTACCCGGGCCCGGGCGGCCAAGCGGTCGAATTCACCGTGGAGGACGGCTGGGGTCCGGCGCTGATCTCGCGCAAGCTCGAGGAACTCGACGTGGTGGCCAGCGACAAGCTGTTCATGGACGCGCTGGAGGACTCGAAGGCGGACAATGTGGTCATTCACCCCGGAACCTATCCGCTGAAGCTGCAGATGCCCGCCGCGGACGCGACCGAGGTGCTGGTCGATAATCGTCCGGACAAGGTCTTCTACATCGGGTTGAAGGCGAATCTGCGGCTGCAGGCCTCGCTGGCCGAAATCGCCAAGGGCTCCGGGCTCGATGAGAAGAAATTGGGCGAGCTGGCGAACCAGCCCGAGAAGTTCGGGCTGCCCGAGTCGGTGAAGAACCTCGAAGGCTGGCTGCACCCGGGCGAATACCGTTTTGCCCTGGATACCAGCGCCGAGAAGGTGCTCACCGAATTGGTGGATTCGACCAAAACCGCCTTGCAAGATGCCGGAGTCAATGACCTGGGCGAAGGCTACCGGGCGTTGAAGGTCGCCTCGATTCTGCAGGCCGAAGCCACCCCGAAGGACTATGCCACGGTGGCCGGAGCCATCGAAAACCGGTTGAACCCGAACAACGTGGAGACCCATGGCCTGCTGCAGACCGACTCCACGGTGATCTACGGGCTTGACCGGTACTCCTTGCAGTTCACCGCGACCGAGAAAAGGGACGCAGGCAACCAGTACAACACCTATGTGCACACCGGGCTGCCGCCGACCCCGATCGGCTCCCCGGCAACCTCCGCGATCGATGCGGCGGTCAACCCGGCGGATAACGGCTTCTACTACTGGGTGACGGTCAATACGCAGAGCGGCGAGACGAAATTCGCCTCGAACTATGCCGAGCACCAGGTGAACCAGAACGAATTCCGCGCCTGGTGCGCCGCGAATGCGGAGGTCTGCAAGTAATGCGCGCCGCCGTCTTGGGCCAACCCATCAAGCATTCCAAATCCCCGGTGCTGCATCGAGCGGCCTATGAGCTGCTCGGCGCCGACATCGACTATCGGGCCATTGAGCTGGACCCGTCCCAGGCCCCGGAGCAGGCGGCCAAAATGCGTGCCGGCGGGTGGGCCGGATGTTCGGTGACCATGCCGTTGAAGGATGTCTTCGTTCCGCTGATGGATGAGGTTTCACCGCGCGTGGCGCGCCTGGGCGCGCTGAACACCATCGTGGTGCGCCCCGACGGCGCCCTCTATGGGCAGAATACCGACGTGGACGGGATCGTGCTGGCGCTGGCCGACGCGCGGCTGCGCCAAGCATCGAGGGCCACCGTGCTGGGCGCCGGCAATACGGCCTTGGCGGCCATCGAAGCGGCCGCGGAACTTGGCGTCGAGGAACTCAAGCTGGTGGTGCGCGACGCCACCCGTGCGCAGCGGGCCACCGCACTGGCCGGCCAGCTGGGCCTGCGCGTGCAGCTGGTGCAGGTGCAGGATCTGGGTGCCGGCGGCATCGCCGCTGACCACCTGGTGATCAGCACGCTGCCGCCGCGCGCCGCCGACAGCTGGGTGCCGCATCTGGGCCGCGGCCAGGGGCTGCTGCTGGATGTCGCCTATGACCCGTGGCCGAGCAAACTGGCCGAGTCCTGGGCCGGCACGGTGATCTCCGGGCTTCATATGCTGGTGCACCAGGCGGTGGAGCAAGCCCGTTATTTCAGCGCCGCAGACTTCGACACGCACACCCGCGAAAACGTCACAAATGCGATGTATCGCTCACTGGGGCTTCATCGACGCGGTTAATGAGGCCATGTCATGGCAAAATAGAATCCATGTTGCGTTGGTTGACGGCGGGCGAATCACACGGCCCGGCACTAGTTGGAATTCTTGAAGGCCTACCCGCCGGAGTCTCGGTGGACAGCGAAGCGGTGCGCGATGCACTGGCTCGGCGGCGCCTGGGCTACGGCCGAGGCGCGCGCATGAAGTTTGAAAAGGACCAGGTCACCTTCCTCGGTGGCGTGCGCCACGGAAAGACCCAGGGCGGACCGGTAGCCATCGAAATCGGGAACACCGAATGGCCCAAATGGGAACGCGTGATGAACTCGGACCCGGTTGACCTGGACGAACTGGCCTCGATGGCGCGCAACGCGCCGCTGACCCGCCCGCGTCCGGGGCACGCGGACTTCACCGGCATGCAGAAGTACGGTTTCGACGATGCCCGTCCGGTGCTCGAGCGCGCCAGCGCCCGCGAAACCGCGGCCCGCGTGGCCCTCGGCTCGGTAGCCCAGGCCTTTCTGGCCGATCTGGGCATCGAACTCGTCTCGCACACCACCGCCATCGGCGCCGTCGCGGCGCCCCTCGACGCACCGCTGCCCACCCTGGGGGACGTTGCGGCGTTGGACGCCGATCCACTGCGCTGCTTCCACGGGGAAACCTCGGCCGCCATGGTCGCCGAGGTCGATGACGCGCACAAGGCGGGGGAGACCCTGGGCGGCGTCGTCGAGGTGCTGGCCTACAACCTGCCTCCGGGCATCGGCTCCTACGTGCATTGGGACCGCCGGCTGGACTCCCGGCTGGCCGGCGCGCTGATGGGCATTCAGGCCATCAAGGGTGTTGAGGTCGGCGACGGCTTCCTCACCGCCGCCCGACGCGGTTCGGCCGCCCACGACGCGATCGTGCCGGCCACCGCGGGCGGAATCAAGCGCGAAACCAATCGAGCCGGCGGCATCGAGGGCGGCATGAGCATCGGCGAGGTGCTGCGCGTGCGTGCGGCGATGAAGCCGATCGCCACCGTGCCGCGCGCCCTGGCCACGATCGACACGGCCACCGGCGAGGAAACCACCGCCCACCACCAGCGTTCGGATGTGTGCGCGGTGCCTGCCGCCGGCGTTGTCGCCGAGGCGATGGTCGCGCTGGTCCTGGCCCAGTCGCTGCTGGAGAAGTTCGGCGGAGACTCGGTCACCGAAACCAAGCGCAATATCCAAAGCTACCTGGCCAGCATTCCCGCCAATCTAGGGTCGACCGGAGTCTAACCGGCAGATGATTTACCTCATTGGGCCGATGGCCAGCGGCAAGTCAACTGTGGGCAAGGCGCTGGCCAAGGCGCTGGGCACCGATTTCGCCGATTCCGACGCGCACATCGTCGCCGCCCATGGTTCGATTCCGCAGATCTTTGCCGAACACGACGAAGCCTACTTCCGTGATCTGGAGGTCGCCGCGCTGGCCGAACTGCGGGCCGGGGTGATCGCCACCGGCGGCGGGGCCGTGCTGCGCGAAGAGAACCAGGCGGTGCTGCGCGGCGGGACCGTGATCTACTTGGCGATGACCCTCGCCACGGCCAAGCGCCGCCTGGCCGGGGATACAAACCGCCCGCTGCTGGCCGGTGACCAAAGCCTCACCACCTGGACCAGGCTCTACGAAGCCCGCCACGATATTTATGAAACCCTTGCTGATCTGACCTTACAGGTAGACAATCTGAGCGTTGCGCAGCTTGTCGAAGCCATCGAGAGCCATGTGATTCACAGCACGAGATAGCGAATCCCGGTACGCTCCCGCGTAGGCTTTACAGATCAGCACCATCAGGAGGATCTTCTCGGATGCCACTAGCACCCACCACACTTCAAGTCACCGGAACCACCCCCGCGGAGTCTTACCCGGTTCTGGTCGGCAACGGACTATTGGGACACCTGCCCGAACTGCTGGGCTCGGCGGCTAAGAAGGTCCTGGTGATCCACCCGCGGGCCTTGCGCGCCACCGGAGACGTGGTCCGCGACGATCTGGAAAAGGCCGGTTTCACCTCGCTGACCGCGGAAATCCCGGATGCCGAAGAGGGCAAGCACATTCAGGTTGCCGGGTTCTGCTGGGAAGTCCTGGGCAAGAACGACTTCACCCGCACCGACGCCGTGGTTGCCGTGGGCGGCGGAGCCGTCACCGACGTGGCAGGCTTCGTGGCGGCCACCTGGCTGCGCGGGGTCAAGGTCATCCACATTCCCACCTCGCTGCTGGGCATGGTCGACGCGGCCGTGGGCGGCAAGACCGGCATCAACACCGCCGAGGGCAAGAACCTGGTCGGTGCCTTCCACCCACCGGCCGGCGTGCTCGCGGATCTCGACGCTTTGGCAACGCTGCCGAAGAACGAATTGGTCACCGGGCTGGCCGAAGCGGTCAAGTGCGGGTTCATCGCCGATGAGCGCATTCTGGAACTGATCGAAGAGGATCCAGAAGACGCCATCCGCCCCGACAGCGCACGGCTGCGCGAAATCATCGAACGCACCATCGCGGTGAAGGTCGAGGTGGTCTCCAAGGACCTGAAGGAATCGGGTCCGCGCGAATTCTTGAACTACGGCCACACCCTGGGCCACGCGATCGAGCTTTCCGAGCGCTATGCGATGCGCCACGGGGCCGCGGTCTCCATCGGGCTGTGCTTTGCCGCGGAACTAGGCCGTTCGGTGGGCTACACCTCCGATGCGGTGACCGATCGGCACTTCAGCATCCTGAAGTCCCTTGGCTTGCCCACCAGCTACCGCAACGACAAGTGGATGGCCTTGCTGGACGGCATGAAGCGCGACAAAAAAACCCGTGGCGACCAGCTGCGCTTCGTGGTACTCGAAGCCATCGGCAAGCCGCGTATCTACGAGGTGCCGGATAACTCGCTGTTATTCGCCGCCTACCAAGAAATCGGAGAGTAAGCATGAGCGAATTCACCGCATACGCCATCGACGTCGCATCGGTGAACCACGACGGCGTGGGCACCTCCATCGACGGAGTATTGATCGACCCGAGCAACCTGCGGCCATTCATCACCGATGAACAAGCCGCGGACCGTTCGATGCGCTCTGGCACCCCGACCGACCAGGTGGTGATCCACATGGCCCGCGGGGAACTGGCCCAGGCCGGCAACCTGATCGCCGAGTCGCGGTTAAGCGACCCGACCAACGCGCACCTGCGCGTGCTGGATACCGAATTGACCCGGCTGCAAGGTGATTTCGATCGCGCGATCAATCGCCTGCGCAAGCTGGTGGACGAATTCTCCGGCACCTACTACGAGCCGCTGATGCAGCACCACCTGGCGATGTCCTTCTTCGAAAAGGGCGACTACAAGGCCGCGGCTACCCGCTTCCGTGCGGCCCTAGAGCAGCGCCAGCAGATGGGTTCGGCCGAGCACCTGGTCAACGCGTCGGCCGCATGCCTGGCGCTTGCCGAGGAACGCGCGCGAAATTAGCTCTCACCGCGGTTTGCTATAGTAATAAATGGATTTTTGATAATGCCAGTGCACGCTGGCGAAAATAGAGGATTTGAGGACCCGTGGCGGATACAACTGACATCAAGAATGGTCAGGTCATTAAGATCGATGGCCAACTGTGGACCATCATCGACTTCCAGCACGTCAAGCCGGGCAAGGGCGGCGCATTCGTGCGCACCAAGATGCGCAATGTGCTCTCGGGCAAGGTTCTGGACAAGACCTACAATGCTGGCACCAAGATCGAGCTGGCCAACGTTGACCGCCGCGACTACCAGTACCTCTACCAGGACGGCGAAGACTACGTCTTCATGAACCTGGAAGACTACGACCAGATCACCGTTCCCGGCCAGACCGTGGGCGACTCGGCCGGATTCCTGTTGGAAAATCAGGAACTGACCATTGCCATGTATGACGGCAGCCCACTGTACCTGGAGCTTCCGGCCTCGGTCATCCTGGAAATCACCTACACCGAACCGGGCCTTCAGGGCGACCGCTCCTCGGCAGGCACCAAGTCGGCAACCCTGGAAACCGGCAAGGAAATCCAGGTTCCGCTGTTCGTCGATCAGAACACCAAGGTGAAGGTTGATACCCGCACCGGCGATTACCTGGGACGTGTCTCCTAGTGAGGGCCCGCGCCAAGGCGCGTCGTCGTGCACTTGAGTTTCTTTTCGAAGCCGAGGCCCGCGACGTCGATGCGCTCAGCGTAGCCATCGCGCGCCGCGAAAATTCTGACATCGTGCTCAACGAGTATTCGTTGACGATCCTCGAGGGCGTCACCGCCCACCTGGACCGCATCGACGAGGTGCTCGAAAGCTATGTCAAGGGCTGGACCATCGAGCGGATGCCCGCCGTGGACCGCATGGCGCTGCGCATCGGGGTGTGGGAGCTGCTGTACAACGACGAAGTTCCGGACGCGGTTGCCGTGGCCGAAGCCGTCGTGAATGTGCGCGAGCTGTCCACCGACGAGTCTCCCGAGTTCGTCAACGGCGTGCTCGGACGCATTCAAAGCGTCAAGGACACCCTGGTCGACTAATCCTCGATTCTCCTGAACTACCGCAAGCCGGAACCTGCTGGGTTCCGGCTTGCGGTATTTAACCCGCAGGGTCCCGGCCCCGCGCGTTGCCCCGGAGGCAGCACCCGCCCAAGCCTAGGCGATTCTGCGCCGCGAGCGGTTGCCACGTGAAAAACTCAACATTATTTCATCGACGTTTCCGACGACCCGCTGTGGCGAAGCCAACAATTCAGGCCCCTCGAAGCTCGGCGCTGCGGTACTTTCCCGCCAATAGCGGGGCTGGCCGCGCGAGCCCGCATGACGCCGTGAGAGAGATCACCGCCCATTCAGTGTCATGCATAGCTTTCCGCTAGGGAATGGCGGCCGGATCGTGATAATTTGAACTAGCAATATTCCTTTAAATCCCGTCCCGTGAGGCGGAGAAGGGAGAGGTGCACAGGATGAATGAAAATTCACAGCCCGATGTGGCTCGCACGGTATTGACCGGCGAGGATATCGAACGTGTACTGACCCGTGTGGCCTTCGAGATTATCGAAGCCAACAAGGGCACCGAAGATCTGGTGCTATTAGGCATTCCAAGCCGCGGATATCCGCTGGCCCAACGCCTCGCACGGCGCATCGCCGCTTCCGCGCCGACCCAGCTTGACCCCGCGTCGCTGGTCGGACAGCTGGACATCACCATGTACCGCGACGACCTGCGGCACACCACCACCCGCACCCCGGCGCCAACCCGCCTGCCGGCAGGCGGCATCGACGGCAAGGTCGTCGTGCTGGTGGACGACGTGCTCTACTCCGGACGCACCATCCGCGCAGCCCTGGATGCACTCTCCGATTGGGGACGCCCGCGCATCGTGCGGCTGGCGGTCCTGGTGGACCGCGGGCACCGCGAACTTCCCATCCGCGCGGACCACGTGGGCAAGAACCTGCCCACGGCAAAAAGCGAAAAGGTGCGCGTGCACCTGGCCGAAGTCGATTCAAGCAACGAAGTAGTCATCGAGGCCAGCGCATGAAGCACCTGCTCTCCACCGCGGATCTAAGCCGCGCCGAAGCCATTGCCATCCTTGATATCGCCGAGGAAATGCGCGAAACCGGCACCCGCGAGGTCAAGAAACTTCCGGCCTTGCGCGGACGCACCGTGGTGAACCTGTTCTTCGAGGACTCCACCCGTACGCGCATCTCCTTCGAGGCCGCCGCCAAGCGGCTGAGCGCGGACGTGATCAACTTCTCCGCCAAGGGCTCGAGCGTGTCCAAGGGCGAATCACTGAAGGACACCGCCCAGACGCTGCTGGCCATCGGCGCTGACGCGGTAGTCATCCGCCACCCGGACTCCGGGGCGCCGGCCCGGCTGGCGGCCACCGACTGGATCGGGCTGCCGATCGTGAACGCCGGAGACGGCACCCACGAGCACCCCACCCAGGCGCTGCTCGACGCCTTCACCCTGCGCCGCCAGCTGGCCCTGCGCGAGGGAGTCAGCCCGGCCGGCCGCGGACTGGACGGATTGAAGGTCGCGATCGTGGGCGACGTCCTGCATAGCCGCGTGGCCCGTTCGAACCTCTGGCTGCTGAACACCCTGGGCGCCTCGGTGACCATGGTCGCCCCGCCGACCCTGCTGCCGGTGGGCGCGAGCGCCTGGCCGTGCACCATCAGCTACAACCTCGACGAGGTCATCGCCTCCGGGGTGGACGCGGTGATGATGCTGCGCGTGCAGGGCGAACGCATGCGAGACGCCTTCTTCCCCAACCCGCGCGAATACTCGCGCTACTGGGGACTGGACGACACCCGGCTGAAGGCCCTGGAAGCCAACGGGGACGAAACCCTCATCCTGCACCCGGGCCCGATGAACCGCGGCCTGGAAATTTCTTCGGCTGCCGCCGACTCGCCGCGTTCGATGGTCCTGGAACAGGTCACCAACGGCGTCGCGGTGCGCATGGCAAGCCTGTATATGCTCCTCTCCGGCGACCTGATCTAAGGAACTGATTATGACGTATTTGATTCGACAGGCCTCCGTGCTCGGTGGCGAACGCGCCGACGTGCTGATCAGTGACGGCAAGATCGCCGAGATCGGCACCATCACCGCGGCCGAAGGCACCACGGTGATCGACGCCGCCGGCATGGTGCTGCTGCCGGGCCTCGTGGACCCGCACACCCACCTGCGCGAACCGGGCCGCGAAGACGCCGAAACGGTGGAGACCGGATCGAAGGCCGCCGCCAAGGGCGGCTACACCGCGGTGCACGCGATGGCCAACTCCACCCCGGTGGCCGATACCGCCGGCGTCGTGGAGCAGGTCTACGAACTGGGCCGCAAGGCCGGCTGGGTGGACGTCCGCCCGGTAGGTGCGGTCACCGTGGGCCTCGGCGGCGCGCAGCTGAGCGAAATCGGCGCGATGGCCGACTCGCGCGCCAAGGTGCGCATGTTCTCCGATGACGGCATCTGCGTCTCGGACCCGCTGCTGATGCGCCGCGCGCTGGAATACGTGAAGGCCTTCGACGGGGTGATCGCCCAGCACGCCCAGGAGCCACGGCTCACCGAGGGTGCGCAGATGAACGAGGGCGAGGTCTCCGCGGTGCTCGGCATGGCCGGCTGGCCGGCGGTGGCCGAAGAGTCGATCATCGCCCGCGACGTGCTGCTGGCCGAGCATGTCGGCGCGCGCCTGCACGTATGCCACGTCTCGACCGCCGGCTCGGTGGAGATCATCCGCTGGGCCAAGGCCCGCGGCATCCAGGTCACCGCCGAGGTCACCCCGCACCACCTGCTGCTGACCGATGAGAAGGTCAAGACCTTCGACCCGGTGTTCAAGGTCAACCCGCCGCTGCGCCGCGAAGAGGACGTGCTGGCGCTGCGCGCCGGCGTCGCCGACGGCACCATCGACGTGATCGGCACCGACCACGCACCGCACCCCTCCGAGGCCAAGGACTGCGAATGGGGAGCCGCCGCGATGGGCATGACAGGGCTGGAAACCGCCCTGTCGATCGTGCAGCATACGCTGGTGGAGACCGGACTGCTTTCCTGGGCCGACGTCGCCCGGATCACTTCCGAGACCCCGGCGAAGATCGGCAGCCTGAGCGATCAGGGCCGTCCGATCGCCGTGGGGGAGCCGGCCAACCTGACCCTGGTCGATCCGGCAGCGCGCTGGATCGTCGACCCTTATGCAATGGCCACCAAGGGGCGCAACTCGCCGTTCGCCGGCATGGAACTGCCCGGGGCCGTGAACGCCACCTTCTACCACGGCCACGCCACGGTGCTCGATGGCGCGCTGGCCAGTCCGCGGGTTGCCAATGACTAGCGGCGAACTCACCTCGGCGCTGGTCACCATCGGGATCGTCGTACTGTTCTGTGCGCTGATCCTGATCGGCTGGCGCAATATGAAACGCCGGCAGTCCGGCATTCCGGCGCCCTACGCCGGGTTCGCGGACCGGCGCGAGCACAGCTTCGAGGGCATGTACGTCGCCACCACCCGGTTCGAGGACTGGCTTGACCGGATCGCCGTGCACCAGCTCGGGGTCCGCGCCAACGCCAGCCTGGAGCTCGGCGAGGCCGGCATCCACCTGATGCGCCCGGGCACCAGCGATGTGCACATTCCCTGGACCGCCTACGTGAAGGTGACCCGCTCCTCGGGCATGGTAGGAAAGTTCGTCGAAAAAGACGGGCTGATCGTGATCACATGGGTGAAGGATGATTTCACCTTCGACACCGGATTCCGTCCTCGCTACCACGAGGACACCGCCAAGATTTATCAGTTGCTGGCGTCGCACCAAGCCGACGCGGCCGAGCAGGAGACAAACTAAGTGAATTCCCTGAGCAACCTACCAGCAGTGTTGGTACTCGAAGATGGCCGCATCTTCCGTGGACGCAGCTACGGCGCCGTGGGCACGACCCTCGGCGAAGCAGTGTTCACCACCGGAATGACCGGGTACCAGGAAACCCTGACCGACCCGTCCTACGCGCACCAGATCGTCGTCCAGACCTTCCCGCACGTGGGCAACACCGGCGTGAACAGCGAAGACCCGGAGTCCAAGCGCATGTGGCCCTCGGGCTATGTGGTCCGCGACGCGGCCCGCCGTCCGAGCAACTGGCGCAGCGAGCGCACCCTGGACGAGGACCTGGTCGGCTACGGCATCGTGGGCATCCGCAACGTGGACACCCGGGCGCTGACCCGCCACCTGCGCGACGCGGGCGCCATGAAGTCCGGCATCTTCTCCGGCGAGGAGGCCAACCGCTCCGACGCGGAGCTCGTCGCGCTGGTCAAGGCGCAGCCGGCAATGGCCGGGCGGAACATCTCCGCGGAGGTCTCCGTGGACAAGGCCTACACCGTGGAACCGGCCGAGCACGGCTTCACCGGCGAACCGCTGCACACCGTCGCCGCCGTGGACCTGGGCATGAAGTCGATGACCCCGCGCCGCCTGGCCGAGCGCGGACTGCGCGTGCACGTGCTGCCGCACGATGCGACCTTGGAGGATATCAAGGCCACCGGCGCCACCGGCGTGTTCTTCTCCAACGGCCCCGGCGACCCGGCCACCGCCACCAAGCAGGTGGAATTGGTCCGCTCCGTGCTGGACGCCGGCATGCCGTACTTCGGCATCTGCTTCGGCAACCAGATCCTGGGCCGCGCGCTGGGCTTCGACACCTACAAGCTGCGCTTCGGGCACCGCGGGATCAACCAGCCGGTGATGGACAAATCCACCGGGCGGGTGGAGATCACCAGCCAGAACCACGGCTTCGCCGTCGACGCGCCGCTGGAGGGAGCCGTCACCGCACCGGTGGCCCGCTTCGGCCAGGTGGAGGTCTCGCACTTCTCGCTGAACGACCGCGTGGTCGAGGGCCTGTCCTGCCTAGACATCCCGGCGTTCTCCGTGCAGTACCACCCGGAGGCAGCATCCGGCCCCCACGATGCCGCCTACCTATTCGACCGTTTCGTTTCCGCGATGAATTCCGCCGCAGATAAGGACAGCAAGTAATGCCTAAGCGCACCGATCTCAACTCAGTACTCGTCATCGGTTCGGGTCCGATCGTCATCGGCCAGGCGGCCGAATTCGACTACTCCGGCACCCAGGCCCTGCGCGTGCTCAAGGAGGAGGGCCTGCGGGTCATCCTGGTCAACTCCAACCCGGCCACCATCATGACCGACCCGGAATTCGCCGACGCCACCTACGTGGAGCCGATCACCCCGGAGGTCGTGGAGAAGATCATCGCCAAGGAACGCCCGGACGCGATCCTTCCCACCCTGGGCGGCCAGACCGCGCTGAACACCGCCATCGCGCTGGACAAGTCCGGCGCCCTGGAAAAGTACAACGTCGAGCTGATCGGCGCGAATATCGAAGCCATCGAGCTGGGCGAGGACCGCGAGAAGTTCAAGGGCGTTGTCGAGCGCTGCGGTGCCGAGTCCGCCAAGTCGGTCATCGTGCACACCCTGGAGGAGGCCTTCGCCGCCGTCGAGATCCTGAACTACCCGGTGGTCGTGCGTCCTTCGTTCACCATGGGCGGGCTGGGCTCGGGCATGGCCTACAACGCCGAGGACCTGCGCCGCATCGCCGGCGCCGGGCTGCAGTACTCGCCGACCACCGAGGTGCTCCTGGAGGAGTCCATCCTGGGCTGGAAGGAATACGAGCTGGAGATGATGCGCGACAAGAACGACAACGTCGTGGTCGTCTGCTCCATCGAGAACTTCGATCCGGTCGGCGTGCACACCGGCGACTCGATCACCGTCGCCCCGGCGATGACGCTGACCGACCGCGAATACCAGAACCTGCGCGACATCTCCATCGCGGTCATCCGCGAGGTGGGCGTGGACACCGGCGGCTGCAACATCCAGTTCGCCATCGAGCCGGACACCGGCCGCGTCGTGGTCATCGAGATGAACCCGCGCGTCTCGCGCTCCAGTGCGCTGGCCTCCAAGGCCACCGGCTTCGCGATCGCCAAGATCGCCACCAAGCTGGCCGTGGGCTACACCCTGGATGAGATCCCGAACGACATCACGAAGAAGACCCCGGCCTCCTTCGAGCCGGCTCTGGACTACGTGGTCGTCAAGGTCCCGCGCTTCGCCTTCGAGAAGTTCCCGGCCGCCGACAAGACGCTGACCACCACGATGAAGTCCGTCGGCGAGGCGATGGCCCTGGGCCGCAACTTCACCGAGGCGCTGCAGAAGGCCCTGCGCTCGCTGGAGCAGAAGGGCTCCGAGCTGTCCTTCGAGCCGATCCCGGAAGCGGAGCACGAGGCCGTGCTGGCCTCGATCGTCAAGGGCTCGACCGAGCGCCTGTCGCTGGTCCAGCGCCTGCTGTTCTCCGGGGTATCCATCGAGAAGCTGTTCGAAACCACCGCCATCGATCCGTGGTACCTGGATCAGCTGGCGCTGATCAACGAGACCGCGCAGCTGATCGCCGCGAACAAGGACCTGTCCGAGGAGCTGCTGCGCGAGGCCAAGCGCCACGGCTTCTCCGACGCGCAGATCGCGGCGTTGACCGGCAAGTCCGAGGCGGTCATCCGAGGGATCCGCCACGCGCTGGGCGTGCGCCCGGTCTACAAGACCGTGGACACCTGCGCGGCCGAGTTCGAGGCGTTCACCCCGTACATGTACTCGACCTATGACGAGGAAACCGAGGTGCTCGCGCATCAGAAGCCTTCGGTGATCATCCTCGGCTCCGGGCCGAACCGCATCGGCCAGGGCATCGAATTCGACTACTCCTGCGTGCACGCGGTGATGGCATTGCGCGCCGCCGGGCACGACACCGTGATGATCAACTGCAACCCGGAAACCGTGTCCACCGACTACGACATCTCCGACCGCCTGTACTTCGAGCCGCTGACCCTGGAAGATGTGCTGGAAATCATCCACGCCGAGGAGCAGTCCGGCGGGGTGCTCGGCGTCTTCGTGCAGCTGGGCGGGCAGACCCCGCTGAAGCTCGCCGCCGAGCTGAAGGCCGCCGGCGTGCCGATCCTGGGCACCTCCCCGGAGGCCATCGACCTGGCCGAGCACCGCGGCGCCTTCCAGCAGGTGCTGGACAACGCCGGGCTGATCGCCCCGAAGAACGGCACCGCGGTGTCATTCTCCGATGCGAAGACCATCGCGGACTCCATCGGCTACCCGGTGCTGGTGCGCCCGAGCTACGTGCTCGGCGGACGCGGCATGGAAATCGTGTATGACGAGGCGCATCTGGAGCGCTACATCGCCAACGCCACCGAGATCACCGTGGACCACCCGGTGCTGGTGGACCGCTTCCTGGAAGACGCCATCGAGATCGACGTGGACGCCCTGTTCGACGGCACCGACCTGTACATCGGCGGCATCATGGAGCACATCGAAGAGGCCGGCATCCACTCCGGCGACTCTTCGTGCACCCTGCCTCCGATCACCTTGGGCCCGGATGTGCGCGACCGCGTGGCGGCAGCCACCCGGGCCATCGCCGAGGGCGTGGGCGTGCGCGGGCTGATCAACATCCAGTTCGCGCTGGCAAGCGACATCCTCTACGTGATCGAGGCGAACCCGCGTGCCTCGCGCACCGTGCCGTTCACCTCGAAGGCCACCGGCGTGCAGCTGGCCAAGGTCGCCGCCCTGATCGGCGTCGGGCACAGCATCGCCGAACTGCGCGGCACCTCGCTGCCGGCCACCGGCGACGGCACCCACCTGCCGGATTCGGCACCGATCGCGGTGAAGGAAGCGGTGCTTCCGTTTGCTCGCTTCCGCACCCCGGAGGGCAAGGTCGTCGACTCGCTGCTGGGCCCTGAGATGCGCTCCACCGGCGAGGTGATGGGCATCGACAAGTACTTCGACACCGCCTTCGCCAAGTCCCAGGCGGCGGCGAACAACCCGCTGCCAACCGGCGGCAAGGTCTTCGTCTCGGTCGCCAACCGCGACAAGCGCTCCATCGTGATCCCGGTCAAGCACCTGGCCGACATCGGGTTCGAGATCCTGTCCACCGGCGGCACCGCCGAGGTGCTGCGCCGCAACGGCATCCCGACCCAGGTGGTGGGCAAGGTCCACGAGGGCGGCGAGTCGATCGTGGACTTGATCAACGCCGGCCAGATCGGCCTGATCCTGAACACCCCGACGGGCTCCGAGGCCCGCGGGGACGGCTACGAGATCCGTGCCGCCGCCGTGTCTGTGGGCACCCCGATCATCACCACCGTGGCCGAATTCGGCGCCTGCGTGCAGGCCATCGACGCGCTGCGCGAATACGAGTGGGACGTCACCAGCCTGCAGGAGCACGACAAGAACCTGCGCGGGGCCCGCAATGCCTAACTTCGGAACCCGCCTTCGGGCGGCGATGGAGGCCTCGGGGCCCCTGTGTGTGGGCATCGACCCGCACCCGGGGCTGCTTCAGGCGTGGGGGCTGGAAAACAGCGCCGCCGGAGTGCGATCTTTCTCACTGACCGTGGTGGAAGCCATGGTCGGGGTGGCCGCAATTCTCAAGCCGCAGGTCGCTTTGTATGAGCGATTTGGCTCGGCCGGATTCGCCGCCCTGGAAGAAACTCTGCGCGCAGCAAAATCCGCGGGAATTTTAACCCTCGCGGATGCCAAGCGTGGCGACATCGGATCGACCATGGCGGCCTATGCGACCGCGTGGCTGGACGATGCCTCGCCACTGGCCAGCGACGCGGTGACGCTGAGCCCATACCTGGGCTACGAGTCCCTGCGCCCGGCCATAGACCTGGCCGCGCAGACCGGTCGTGGAGTGTTCGTCTTGGGGCTGACTTCGAACCCGGAGGGGCCCTCAGTGCAGCATGTAGGCGGGGGAAAGTCGGTTGCAAAATCGATTATTGACCAAGTCAGTGCCGAAAATGCGGGTGCTGAAGATATGGGCCACGTGGGCCTGGTGGTCGGCGCAACGATCGGCGATGCCCCCAAGAAATTGGGCATCGACCTGAGCCTGACCAAGGCTCCCTTGCTCACCCCGGGCCTCGGTGCCCAGGGGGCTACGGCACAGGATATCGCCACCGCTTTCGCCGGCAGCTACCGCCAGGTGCTGGGCACGAGCAGCCGCGACATCCTCCAGGCGGGGCCTAGTGTAAACGCATTGCGTGCAAAAGCATCGCAAGTACGCGATGAATTATTGGCCGCAGGCTAAATAACTAGCAGAATCGCGTTGTGGCTATTACAGTTTCTGGTAGCCACAACGCGATTACTCTTGCAATAACCGCGTTTGATCGCTATGTTCACAACATAGCCATAGTCCACTACACATTAAGGATGGCTGAACGATGGTACTGCGAGAACTCTCAGACGAAGACCGCATCCGGGCTCGCGCCAAGGCATTGGCCGCCCGCACCCGCCGTGCGGAAATTAAAGCCCAGTTCAGTGCCGGCAAAATCTCCATCACGGAGGTACTAGACTTGGTATACGAAGATGAGGCTGTGGGACGCATGCGTGTCATGGACCTCTTGGAGTCGGTGCCGGGTGTCGGTGAAGTGCGCGCAGCGAACCTGCTGGAGCGTCTTGGCATTTCCCCTTCGCGTCGCTTGCGCGGATTGGGACGCAAACAGCGCACGGCAATCACCGAACACTTCAAACAATCTCCGCCAAAAACGAAAGTGTAGTCAATGACCGCTGCGTCGGTAACCGTTCTAGCCGGCCCTACGGCCGTAGGCAAGGGCACCGTCTCTACCTACATCCGTGACAATTATCCTGATGTCTGGCTCTCGGTGTCGGCAACGACACGAGAGCCTCGGCCGGGGGAACAAGACGGAGTCCACTACTTCTTTGTGGGCCCAGAAAAGTTCCATCAGCTGGTGGACAACGACGACATGCTGGAATGGGCGGTGGTGCACGGGCGCAATAGCTACGGCACCATTCGCTCTACGGTTAATGACGCGGTGGCCAACGGCAAGAAAGTACTGCTGGAAATAGATTTGCAGGGCGCGAGGCAGGTTAAAGAGACGCTGCCCGACGCGAAATTTGTCTTTTTGGCCCCGCCATCCTGGGACGAATTGGTGCGCCGGCTGATCGGGCGCGGTACCGAAACCGCCGATGAGCAGCAGCGCCGGCTAGAAACCGCTAAACTGGAACTTGCGGCCGAATCAGAATTCGATGTAACCATCGTCAATGATGATGTTCCACGTGCCGCCGAAGAGCTTGTTGCCCTCATGGGGCTGAAGAATGACTAAAGGGAGTCCTGTGTCCAATCTAGAGGGAATCATTAACCCATCGATCGACTCGTTGCTTGAGACCAACGACTCGAAGTACGCGCTGGTGCTGAATTCGGCCAAGCGCGCACGCCAGATCAACGCCTACTACGCGCAGCTGAACGAAGGCCTGTTCGAGTATGTTGGTCCATTGGTTGAGACCAAGTTGAATGAAAAGCCATTGACCATCGCACTTCGCGAACTGGACAATCAGCTGCTCAAGGTCTCGCGGGCCGAGGTCACCGAAGACTAATAGCAAAGATGGCGTCCCGAGCGGACGCCATCTTTTTCTTTAACCACCAGGTTATAAATCACCAAGGATGAACTGCGTGAAGCGTATCGTTTTGGGCGTCTCGGCCGGGATCGCCGCCTATAAGTCAGTGTTGTTGCTTCGCCTGCTGCGCGAGGCCGGACATCATGTGGACGTAATTCCCACCGAGAATGTGGCCAACTTCGTAGGCAACGCCACCTGGGAGGCCCTTTCCGGCAACCCGGTGACCTCCAAGGTCTTCGACGCCGTCGAATCGGTTAACCACGTGCGCCTAGGTCAGCAGGCAGATCTGGTGCTCGTCGTCCCGGCTACCGCGGACATCATGGCCAAGGCCGCGGCCGGGATCGCCGATGATCTGTTGACCGGCACGCTGCTTGCCGCCCGCGCCCCGGTGGTAATGGCCCCGGCCATGCATACCGAAATGTGGCAGCACCCGGCCACACGCGCAAATGTCGACACGCTGCGCGGCCGCGGGGTGACGGTTGTCGAACCGGCCAGCGGGCGCCTGACCGGCAAGGACACCGGCCCCGGAAGGCTTCCGGAGCCCGAAGAGATCTTCGCCGAGATCGCACCCTTGCTGAGCACCCCGATGCTTGCCGGACAGCGCGTCCTGATTACCGCCGGGGGCACGCGCGAGCCGCTGGACCCGGTGCGCTTCCTGGGCAACCGCTCCTCGGGCCGCCAAGGCGTGGCACTGGCGCAGGCCGCCCGTGACGCCGGCGCGCAGGTGACACTGCTCGCGACGCATCTTGAGGTCCCGGCCCCGCACGGGGTCCGCCTGGTCCACGCTTCCAGCGCACTGGAACTTCGTGCGGCCGTTTTTGCCGAAGCGCCGGGAAACGACGTGCTGATCATGAACGCGGCCGTCGCCGACTTCCGCCCGGCCTCCATCGAGAATTCGAAGATCAAGAAACGCGACGAGCACTCCGCCCCGGTGATCACCCTGGTGCGCAATCCGGACATCCTCGCCGAGGTGGTCCAGGCGCGTTCCGCGGACGCCACGCTGCCCGGGCTGATCGTTGGCTTCGCCGCCGAGACGGGCGATGAGCACGGCAGCGTGCTGGACTACGGCCGTTCCAAGCTCGAACGCAAGGGCTGCGAAATGCTGGTGGTCAACGAGGTCGGCGCGCAGCTGACCTTCGGGGAAGACACCAATAGCGTTCAGGTGCTTTTCGCCTCGAAGGCGCCCAGCGTGCAGGCTAAGGGAAGCAAGCTTGACGTGGCACGGGTCGTCATAGAGCAGATCGCCGACGCAATAATCGGACATTCACGCGTCACAAAGTGAGCCGCGCCATATAGCGCTTGGTCACGTAACGTCGCAACTAAAAGCAATCGGTCGGTCAGACCAGATAGAGTAAAAAGGTGACTTCAACTAGCCCCGAACTTCGTCTTTTCACCTCGGAATCCGTCACCGAGGGACACCCAGACAAGATTTGCGACCAGATCTCGGATGCAATCCTCGACGCCATGCTGGCGCAGGATCCGAACTCCAAGGTTGCTGTCGAAACGCTGACCACCACCGGACTGGTGCATGTGGCCGGCGAGGTAACCACCAACGGTTATGTCGAGATCCCCGAGATCGTGCGCAGCACCATCCTGGATATCGGATATGACTCCTCGGCCAACGGCTTCGACGGCGCCCGCTGCGGCGTGTCGGTCTCCATCGGCCAGCAGTCCCAGGAAATCCACGACGGCGTGTTCAACTCGCTGGAATCCCGTGAGGGAACCGCCGAAGGCCCGCGCGACCTGCAGGGCGCCGGCGACCAGGGCCTGATGTTCGGCTACGCCTCGGATGAAACCGACTCGCTGATGCCAACCCCGATCTTCCTCGCCCACCGCCTCTCCGAGCGGTTGACCCAGGTGCGCAAGAACGGACGCATGCCGTTGCTGCGCCCGGACGGCAAGACCCAGGTGACCATCGGCTACGACGGGGATACCCCGGTCTCGGTGGATACCGTAGTGGTTTCCAGCCAGCACGCCGCCGAGTACGAGCTGGAGACCCTGAAAGCCGATCTCGCCGAAGAGGTGGTTGCGCCGATTCTGGAGCGCGCCAATCTGGATACCTCGAATGTGAAAATCATTCTGAACCCTTCGGGCCCGTTCGTCATCGGCGGTCCGGTGGGCGACGCCGGGTTGACCGGCCGCAAGATCATCGTGGACACCTACGGCGGTTTCGCTCGCCACGGCGGCGGCGCGTTCTCCGGCAAGGACCCCTCGAAGGTCGACCGTTCGGCGGCCTACGCGATGCGCTGGGTAGCCAAGAACGTCGTCGCAGCGGGCCTGGCCCGCCGCGCCGAGGTGCAGGTGGCCTACGCGATTGGCGTGGCACGTCCGGTGGGGCTCTACGTGGAGACCTTCGGCAGCGAAACCGTTGACCCGGCCAAGATCACCCACGCCATCAACGAGATCTTCGACCTGCGCCCGCTGGGCATTATCGAAGACCTGGACCTGTTGCGTCCGATCTACCGCAAGACCGCCGCGCACGGCCACTTCGGCCGCGACGACAACGATTTCACTTGGGAGCGTCTGGACCGCGTGGACGCGTTGCGCAACTGGTTCAACGCCTAGGAACCATGTGCAGCAGGATGCCCTGATCTCAGCACCCGAGCCGGCCCGCATCAAACGGGTTGCTCGGGTGCTGATTGATTCTTCGGTCCCGCACCTGGACCGGCTCTTCGACTACGAGATCCCGCCCTCGATGGTCCAAGGCGCGATGGTGGGTGCGCGCGTCAAGGTGCCCTTCGGCCCGCAGCAGCTGCCCGGATTCATCACCGAAATCCTCGAAGACCATCCCTCGCCTATCAAGCTGAAGGCGCTGGCGAAACTGGTCAGCGACCAGGTCGTATTGCACCGTGCGGTCTTCGAGGTCGCCGAGCTGGTGGCCAACCGCTATGCCGGCACCGTGTGGGATGTGGTGCGCCTAGCGGTGCCGCCGCGCGCCGCGAAGGTGGAAAAAGAAGAGCTGCTCGACCAGTTGCCCACCCTGCCCGAATCACCGAATCAGCTGGAGCACTACGAGCAGGGCGCCCAAGCGCTGCAAGCCTGGGCCAACGGGGACACGCTGCGGGCGGTGGCCACCTGGGTGCCGAACTTCTTTGGCTCCTGGCCAGGATTCCTGCTTGATGCCTGCCGTCCGGTGCTGGCGCGCAAGGAACGGGTCCTGCTCTTGGTGCCCGACGCCAGCGACCTGGAACGCCTAGCCGAGCATCTGGACGAGCACTATGGCAAGGACTGCTATGCGCGTCTGCAGGCCGATGACGGGCCCACTCCGCGCTACCGGAATTTCTTGCGCGCCATCGGCGGCCACGTGCACATCGTGATCGGCACGCGTTCGGCTGCCCAATGCCATGTGCCGGATCTTGGGCTGATCGTGTTGTGGCAGGACTCGGACCAATCCCATCGCGAGCAACGCGCGCCCTACCAGCATGCGCGCGAGGTGGCGCTGCTGCGCAGCACGCATGGAAACTGCTCGTTGCTGATCGCGTCGCCGTCACGTTCGGTGGAGGCCCAACGCCTGGTCGCCACCGGCTGGGCCATCGAGTTGAAGATGCCGCGCGAGATTTTGCGCGCACACACCGCCCGCGTGGTGGCGACCACCAACGATTTTGAACTGGAACGAGATCCGGTGCTGGCCCGGGCCCGGATCCCGTCCCTTGCCTGGCGTGAGGCCACCAAGGCCCTGGAAAGCGGACCGGTGCTGGTCCAGGTGGCCCGCACCGGGTTCATGCCCGCCTTGGCCTGCCAGGACTGCCGCACGCTCGCGCGCTGCCCGCAATGCCAAGGTCCGCTGCAACTGGGCGGCTCCGGTCATCATGTGGCCTGCAAATGGTGCGGAGAGCAGTACCGCGAGTACCGGTGCGCAGAGTGCAATTCACCGCGCATCCGAGCCGCCAGCATCGGCGCCGACCGCACCGCCGACGAGTTGGGTCTCGCCTTCCCGAAGGTGCCGGTGATTTCATCCACCGGCGCGAAGCCGGTGCGCCGGCTGAGCGACAAGCCGGCGCTTGTCGTCGCCACACCGGGGGTCGAACCCTTCGTGGAAGCCGGATACCGTGCGGTGCTCCTCTTGGACGCCGACAAGATGATGGCCCATGACTCCTTGCGCAACACCGAAGAGGTACTCAGCCGCTGGTTCACCGCAGCCTCCCTGGCCAGGAGCTCCGGGGTCGTGGTGCTCACCGGGACGCCGAGCCCTGCCGGGGCCGCGCTGGTCCGGTACGACCCGGCGAGCTTTGCCGAGCGGGAGCTGGGGGAGCGGCGTGAACTTGGCCTGCCCCCAGCGGTGCGCAGCGCCGTGATCTCCGGCCCCGGGGCCGAACGGTTGATCGCCGCGCTGGACCCGGCAATGCGCGAACGGCTTCAGATCCATGGGCCGACCATTATCGACGGGCCACCGATCGAACACCGCTATGTGGTCTTCTACTCCTACGCCGAGGGCGCGGCAGTGACCTCGACGCTGCGCGCCCTGCGCGCGCGGATGTCCGCGGCCAAGGATCCGGTGGTCAATATCGCGGTGGATCCCGACGAGGTGCTCTGATCGACGCCTAGGCGTCGATCCGGGCCAGGAACTTGGTGATCGCCGCGGCGGTCTCGGGTGCTTTTTCGTAGTGGATCAGGTGCCCGACGTCTTCGAGCATCACCAGTTCGGCTTGGGTGAAGCTCGTCCGCAAGGCTTCCTGGGTTTGCGCAGTGCCCAGCTCATCGAGCATGCCGCCAACCAGCAACGCCGGGATGCCGATGGCCCGGGCGTACCCGCCCACCGTGCAGCTGATCGATGCCTGGTAGGACTGGGCCAGGGTGTCGCGCGAATGGAAGCCGCCGAAGTAGGCGCGGTGCTGCTCGCGCACGTACGCGCGCATCGCCGGATCCTTGCTTTTGGTCATGACCAGGCTCATCGCATCGGAGAAGAGCCTCGAGCGGAGCACCGCCTCGCCTAGGGGCGCAGGGAGTTTGGCGCACAGCGTGTAGTAGCAGCCGGTGAGCTTGGCGATGAAGGCTTGGGAGGATTCGAGGGCCAACTCGGAGATGGGATTGAGCAGCAGCAAGGCGGAAAAGTTGCGTTGCGTGGCGAGTTTGGCGGCGACCAGCGAGCCGAAGGAATGCCCGAGCAAGATGCTGTGCGCAGGCAGCCGAAGTTCGTCGGCCAGGTCGTTGAGCGCCAGGGCATAGCCGTCGACGTCGTGGGCCAGCTGCATCGAGGTGGATTCGCCGAACCCCGGCAGATCCGGCACGATGATCGTATATTGCGGCAGCTGCTCGATGATCCGGGTCAGTCCGTGATGATCCCCGCGGAATCCATGGATCGCAAAGATGACCCCGGCGCTGCTTGCGGTGCTGGCCGGATAGCTGAAGACCCTGGTTCTCGAGCCGTGCAGGGCGTGGGTGGTAACCAATTCGGTGCGTGGGCTCATAATTTCAAGCCTACCCGTCCAAGAGGGCCATGGCGGTGCCCTCGTCTATGACCAGTTCGGTGATCAGCCCGCCATTGAGTGCGCCGCGAACGGCGTTGATCTTGCCTCGGCCAGCTACCACGCAGAAGCGCCGTGGCACCTGGCGCAGCGCGGCGAGGGTGGGGCCGGTAGCGCGGGCATTGATCTCGATTTCCGCGTCATTTCCATGCTTGTCGAAGAACACGGTGGCGACGTCACCCACCACGCCCTTCTCTCGCAGTTGCTTTGTTTCGGCTTCGCTCAGGTAGCCGCCGCGGTACACCTGGGAGGCGAGTTTTGAGTCGGCCGCGCCGAGCGAGAAGACCGCCAGATTCATTTCCTCCTGAATATTCAGCACGCGTCGCACGGAAGTTTCCTGCCACATCGCCTCCCGCGTGCTGGCCTTGTCGAAGAAGGCCGGGACCGGGAACTGTTCGGTGCGCGCGGTGAAGGCCTGGCCGAAGCGGGTGAGGATTTCGCTTGCATAGCGCACCCCGCTGGACACCGGGTTGGCGGCCCCATTCAATTGGACGACCACCGAATCATGGGTGGGGTGGCTGTTCAACGCGGCGGAAACCGCTTGCATGGTTTGCCCCCAGGCCACACCAACGGTCATCGATGAGGAGACCATGGTGCCCAGCAGGTAGGCCGCGTGCGCCGAAACGCGTTGGAGGAGTTCGGTATCATCCATCGAACCGTCGGTAGGCACCAAATGCACGCTGATCCCGTATTGCTCGGTAAGCTGATTGCCGAGCAGCGCGGACATATTTGCGGAAGGGTTGATCTTCACCGACACCATGCCGGTGCGTTTGGCGTGGGCGAGCAGGCGGGAGACCGTGGAGCGCGAAACCCCGAGCTCACGGGCGATCACCTCCATTTTGATGTCCTGCAGGTAATACAGCTGGGCCGCACGCAGCGCATCCTTCGCCTTGGGGCTGGCTTGCACGGATGTGCCAGGATTTGGCAGTTTGTACGGACCGGAGCTGGGGGATATCTGCATCAATGGGACCATTTCTGCACGTTTGTGCATTTCGTTTGACCGTTTCGTTCCATGGTGACCAGACTAACTGTTGACACGTACCAATCGTCAATAAAGGGGCATGTAATCGTGAATCGGGACCAGCTAGAGCAACTACGTGCACGGCCAAAGGCGCGCGTGCTCGTTGTCGGCGGCGGCATTAATGGCGTAGCAACTTTCCGCTACCTGGCGATGCAGGGAATCGATGTGGCGCTCGTGGAACGCGGGGACTACTGCCAGGGCGCCTCGGGCGCCAGCTCGCATATGATCCACGGTGGCATCCGCTACCTGGAAAACGGAGAGTTCCGTCTGGTCCACGAATCGGTGCAGGAACGCAACTCCCTCCTGGAAATCGCACCGCACTATGTGAAACCGCTGCAGACCACGATCCCGATCTTCTCCACCTTCTCCGGCATGCTCAGCGCTCCGATGCGCTTCTTGAGCCACAAGTCGGGAAAGCCTACCGAACGAGGTGCGGCGCTCATCAAGGCCGGCCTGATCATGTATGACGTCTTCGCCGGCATCGGCGGACGCAATACCCCATGGCACAACTTCAAGGGAGCCAAGGCCGCCCGCAAGGATCTGCCCGCTTTGCGCGACGATGTGAAGTACACCGCCACCTACTTCGATGCCTCGGTGCACAACCCCGAGCGGCTCACCCTGGACGTCTTGCGCGACGGCCTGAAGGCCAGCGACCAAGCGCGCGCCTCGAACTACGTGGAGCTTGCCGGAGTTGAATCGGGAACCGCGAAATTGCGCGATGTGCTCACCGGCGCGGAATTCGATTTCGACGCCGAGGTCATCATCAATGCCACCGGCGCTTGGGTCGACCTGACCAACGCGGAGCTTGGCAAGGAAACCAAGTGGACCGGTGGCACCAAGGGCTCGCACATCGTGCTGGACCACCCGGAACTGCTTGCCGCCACCGGCGGGCGTGAGATCTTCTTCGAAAACGAAGACGGCCGCATCGTGCTGATCTACCCGATGCTCGGCCGCGTCCTGGTGGGCACCACCGACTTGGAACACGATATGCGTGATCCTGCGGTGTGCACCGAGGAGGAAGTGGACTACTTCTTCGACCTGATCCAGCAGGTCTTCCCGCGGATCGCCGTGGCTAAGGAAGATATCGTCTACAAATTCTCCGGCGTGCGTCCGCTGCCAAATCACGACGATACCGCTCCTGGCTTCGTCTCGCGCGATTACCAGGTGAAGGAAACCCGCCTGACCGATAGCACGACGATGCTCTCGCTGATCGGCGGCAAGTGGACCACCTTCCGCGCGCTGGCCGAGAACCTCGGGGGCAAGGCGCTGGATTTCCTGGGCGAAAGCGCGAAAGTCAGCACCGAAGGTGTGGCCATCGGCGGCGGCAAGAACTTCCCGAAGAACGACGGCGAGCTTGCCGCCTGGTATGCCGCCCGCGAGCAACGTGCACCGCATTCACGCCTGCGCGTGTTGCTTGAGCGCTACGGCACCGGGGCAGACAACGTGCTGGAGCAGCTCGGTCAGCACGAGCAGCTCCTGGAGCACAGCAGTGAACTGTCCGTGGAAGAACTTGCCTACCTGGTTGAGCATGAGCAGGTGGGCCGCCTGATTGACGTGTTCATCCGGCGCACCAACCTCGCCTTCCGCGGGTTAGTCACCAAAAATTTGGTCATCGAGGTCGCCTCGCACCTCGTGACACCAATGGGCTGGGATCAGTCCCAGACCGAAGCCGAGATCGACCATTCGCTCTCGGTACTTGCAGATAGCCATGGGGTCATCCTCGCGTAACCTGCACCGGCCGGCGGCAGGTTGCCGTCGGCCTACGAAATCACTAAGAGGTCAACGTTGTCCACTCACGTGTTTCTTGCCGAACTAGCCGGCACATTCATTCTCCTACTCATGGGCGGCGGTGTCTGCGCCAACGTCGCGTTGAAAGGCACCCTCGGTAGCGCCGCCGGATGGCTTGCCATCAGCTTCGGCTGGGGCCTAGGCGTCTACTGCGGTGTCTGGATCGCCGGTATTTCAGGTGCTCACCTGAACCCTGCGGTGACCCTGGGCTTGATGATCAACCCAGATATCACCGAATACGCACCGGGCGTCGCAATCACCTTCGCCAACACCATGCTCTACTTCCTGGCGCAGCTCGTTGGTGCCTTCCTTGGCGCCGTTGGCGTCTGGCTGGCCTACAAAAAGCACCTCGATGACAAGCAGAACGCCGGCAATCAGCTTGGCGTCTTCGCCACCGGTCCGGCGATCCGCTCCTATGGCTGGAACGTCGTCACCGAGGTATTCGGCACGTTTGTGCTCGTCTTCGTCATCGCCGGTCTGGGAAAGACCCCGCACCAGCTCGGCCCGCTAGCGGTCGCACTGCTCGTGGTGGCCATCGGCCTGTCCCTCGGTGGAGCTACCGGCTACGCCATCAACCCAACCCGAGACCTCGGTCCGCGACTGGCACACGCTATCCTTCCTATCAAGGGCAAGGGATCTTCCGACTGGGCCTACTCCTGGGTGCCCATCACCGGTCCGGTCATCGGTGGTCTACTCGGCGGCGTCGCTGCCGGCCTGCTGTTCTAGAAAGAGAGATGTGAATCATGAGTGAAAAATATGTCATCGCCATTGACCAGGGAACGACCAGTTCCCGAGCCATCGTCTTCGATCATGCAGGCGAGGTTGTCTCGGTAGGCCAGCTGGAGCACGAACAGATTTTCCCGGCCGCAGGTTGGGTTGAGCACGACGCAGCGGAAATCTGGAACAACACCCGCGAGGTCATCGGCCAGGCTCTGTCCAAGCAAAACCTGACCCGCCACGACATCGAAGTTGTCGGCATCACCAACCAGCGCGAAACCGCTGTGGTCTGGGACAAGAACACCGGCAAGCCGGTGTACAACGCGATTGTCTGGCAAGACACCCGCACCCAGGACATCGTCGACGAGTTGGCCAAGGATGGGGGAATCGACCGCTACAAGGACCGCGTCGGCTTGCCACTGGCCACGTATTTCTCCGGAACCAAGATCAAGTGGATCCTGGACAACGTCGAAGGCGTGCGGGAGCGTGCCGAAGCCGGCGACCTGCTCTTCGGCACCACCGATTCGTGGGTGCTGTGGAACCTGACCGGCGGCGTGGACGGCGGCGTGCACGTCACCGACGTGACTAACGCTTCGCGCACCCTGTTCATGGATCTGAAGACCCTGACCTGGGATGAGCAGATTTTGGCGGACTTCGGTGTGCCAGCTTCGATGTTGCCCGAGATTCGCTCCTCTTCCGAGGTTTATGGCACCGTGGCCGGCAATCAGCTGCTGCGCGAAGTACCCGTGGCCGGCATCCTGGGCGACCAGCAGGCAGCTACCTTCGGCCAGGCCGCCTTCGCCGCCGGTACCGCGAAGAACACCTACGGCACCGGTTGCTTCTTGATCTTCAACACCGGCACCGAGATCGTGCATTCCTCCAACGGCTTGCTCACCACCATGGCCTACAAGCTGGGCGATGCCGCACCGGTCTATGCTTTGGAAGGCTCGATTGCCGTGGCCGGATCGCTGGTGCAGTGGTTGCGTGACAACATCGGCATGATCGCCACGGCTCCGGAGATTGAAGAGCTGGCGGCCAAGGTGGAGGACAACGGCGGGGTCTTCATCGTCCCGGCGTTCTCCGGCCTGTTCGCCCCGTACTGGCGTGCCGAGGCTCGAGGCGCCATTGTGGGCCTGACCCGCTTCGCGAACAAGAACCATATTGCCCGCGCGGCGCTGGAGGCCACCGCCTTCCAGACCCGCGAGGTGCTTGATGCGGTCAACGCCGACGCCGAGGTGCCTCTGACCGAGCTGAAGGTTGACGGTGGCATGGTTGCCAACGAGAGCCTGATGCAGTTCCAGGCGGACATCTTAGGTGTCCCGGTGGTCCGTCCAAAGGTTACCGAAACCACCGCATTGGGCGCCGCATATGCCGCAGGCCTGGCCGTGGGCTTCTGGAAGGGCCTGGGCGAGCTGGAAACCAACTGGTCCGAGGACAAGCGTTGGGAACCGGCCATGGGTGAAGAAGAGCGCGAGCGCAGCCTGCGCCTTTGGAAGAAGGCAGTGACTCGCACCTTCGATTGGGTGGATGAGGACACGAAGGCCTAACTCGGCCTCGCCGCCCTCGACCTGGTCGATGGGCCGATAGCAGCGGACCCCGAATCAACTGATGATCGTTGATTCGGGGTCCGCTGTCGTTAACCCTCGGCGCCGGGACATCACTCCTCGTGCTCCGGTGGCTCCGGACCGGCTACATCGGGGTCGGGAGCATCACCGAGCTGCAGCGCATCCCAATAGGTGTTGCGCCGCGGTTTCTGCTCCGGGTCCAGATGCGCAGGCAGGATGACGTGCGGCAGGCCGTTGACGTCCACGATCTTAAGCTGCCCGAGATGGCGGCTATGGTGGCCATCGGGGCAGACCGCCGCCCCGGATTTAACACTTGTGGTGCCACCCTCGGCCCAGGGCAGCTTGTAGTGATCGATCTCCACGTGATCGGGAGCCGTGGTGCAGCCGGGCACGATGCAGCCGCGATCACGCGCCAGCACACCCGCCCGCACGTAGCCCTCGTGGTAGCGTCTGGATCTTCCCATGTCCAGGGGTTGGCTGTTGCCGCCGAGCACCACGGGGATCACGTTGGCTTTGGCAAGAGCCCGTCTGAGCTCGCCGGGCGGGAGCCGAACGCCGTTGGAAGTAGTCCCATAAGCGCGGTCCAGATTCTGCAGATCGCTGAGCCACATGTAGACAATGAATCGCGGGATGACCGCCTTGGCCTTGCCGCCTGCGGGGGTGGCGAGAATCGCCATGAGCGCGTTGAGCCGGCGAAGTGCGACGCTGACCTCCTCGCGGTAGGCGGCAACTTCTGCGTTGGCCGGGATGTTCTTCCCGGGCGTTGCTTCAGCATCGTCCGCTGGCAGCTCGGGTTTGGCTCCGGAGGGTTCTTCCGCTGCGCGGGCCCAGTCGGGCATGGGGTTTTCGGTGCGCAACCATGCCGGCGCTTCGGACGTTGCCTGCTCGGCGGTGCCGGACCGGTCGATAGATTCGGCGGATTCCGCCGCCCGGGCAGCCGTTGGCTCGGTGGCGGGCTGATCGGCTGCTTCGGTGCTGCCATCGGGCTGCACGGGGGTCCGGGCTGCCTGGCCGGCCTTAGTGCGCGGGGCGCTGGCCTGCACGGCGATCGAACGGATCAGCTGCGCCTGCGTGGCCAGGGTGCGAAGAGTGAATTCGTGCACGCCTTGGACCACCGGGCCGATGAACAACCCGAGCTTCGGCGGTAGCTTGTCGCCATTGAGCTGCTTGTAGAGACTGATCCGGGAACTGATGTCTTTGCGTGCTGCATCTGGCCCCAGGCTCCGCAACGACTCGGCGGCATGCTCCTCCAGGAAGCGCCCATCGGTATCGCGTGCCTTCAGCTCGGTGGGCACGCCGTCGAAGGTGGAATCCTTGGCTTCGAGCTTCTCCAGGCGACGTGCGGTGGCTGCGACGGTGCGGCGGTCGGCGCCGCCCTTGGCATAGACCTCGGCCAGGTGGGCGAAGCGCGGCTCGCAGATACCGCCCTGCGGCGTGCGCCGGCCGATGAGCAGGTGGGCATCGTCGATACGGCGTTGGGCCTCGAAGTAGTTCAGTCCGAGCCAGGCGGCAAGCAGATCGCCGGTGCTCTGATAGCAGGTGCGGCCGGCGGCTAGTTCGGGCTCTGCCTCGAAGCTGCAGGTGCCGTCGCGCAGCCCATCGTAGGTTTCCAGGCTGAGCGCGTGCGCGCCGCTGGCCTCTGCATCCAGTGCGGTGGTGAGCTGGGCGAGGTGGACCTGCTGGGAGAACTTCTCGACCAGATCCGCATGGGCCAGGACCAGGCGCGGGTCGCGGGTCTGGTGGACCAGCTGGCCGATGGCGGTGAACAAGGCCAGACAGAGGATCCCCAAGCGCACGAGCATGGCACCGGTGAGGTGCGCCCCGAGCTGAAGCGGGGCCCTGCACAGGGTGTGCAGCGCTGAGATGAGTGCTGGCGTGTTCATGCCTCCATGATTGCGCCAGATCGGCCCTGCGCCGCGGCTTCGTCCACGGGCTGTGGATAGCTTGGCGGAATATTTCTTGCGCCGGCCTTGGGCGCGATGGAAACCCCCGGCATTTCGTATCCAGCGGGGAGCCCCTGGGCTGGATGCATGCGGCAGAATGGTCCGCGTTGGGCGAGGACTTCGACAGCCCGATCTGGCCCCGTGGAATCTGGCCAGGGGAGCGCTGGGTGTTCATCGACTGGGATGCTGGCGAGCCGAGTACCAGATTGGGGGACTTGGCCTATGCCGCGCAGGCTTTTCGGGCAATGACCCGGCGGATCTCAGCGCGTTCCTCGACGGCTACCAGGCCGCTGCCCGCCATGATCGAACGGATCGGCCCCATGCACGGGCTGCTGGATTCGCCGAGTATCCGCGGCGTCGAAGCGTAGGGATCCATGTTTGCCGACGGGTAGGGGGTTCATTGGGCTGCGGTGCCAGCCGGCGGCCGGGGAAGCGATCGTGGGCATGCCGTTTTTGCCGTGGCGCAGCGCGCACTTCATCGATGCACCTCTGCGGCGGGAACTGCGATAGAATCGCTGTATGCATTTTCAGCGCGACCTAGTCTAAGAGCGGCCTGCGGCCGTACCCCCGAGTGGATATTTGGGGGCTTTTGTTGTGTCTGGAGACAATACCAAGTTTTTCCGTCAGGAAATTTTTCCGCAAGTTTGTGAGACGAGCTCAGTGACATCATCGACGAACGAGACCAGAACCTACGACTTCAAGGACCTCGAGTCCAAGTGGCTACCGGTTTGGGATGAACTAGAAGTGTTCAAGCCGGCCGACGATGGCACCCGTGAACGTCGCTACGTGCTGGATATGTTCCCCTACCCCTCCGGTGACCTGCACATGGGCCACGCGGAGGCCTTTGCCATGGGCGATGTCGTCGCACGCTACTGGCGCCTGCGTGGCTTTGACGTCATGCACCCCATCGGCTGGGATTCCTTCGGCCTGCCGGCGGAGAACGCCGCGATCAAGCGCAATGCGCACCCGGCCGAGTGGACCTATAAGAACATCGACACCCAGGCCGAGAGCTTCAAGCGCTACGCCATCTCCGCGGATTGGGATCGCCGGCTGCACACCTCGGATCCGGAGTACTACCGCTGGACGCAGTGGCTGTTCAACAAGTTCTACGAAAAGGGCCTGGCCTACCGCAAGGACCACCCGGTCAACTGGTGCCCGAAGGACCAGACCGTGCTGGCCAACGAGCAGGTAGTCAACGGCGCCTGCGAACGCTGCGGCACCGCCGTGACCAAGAAGTCGCTGAACCAGTGGTACTTCAAGATCACCGAGTACGCCGACCGCCTGCTCGAGGACATGGATGCGCTCAAGGGCCACTGGCCCGAGCGCGTGCTGCTGATGCAGAAGAACTGGATCGGCCGTTCCGAAGGCGCCCAGGTCACCTTCCAGATCGAAGCCCACGAGCAACTGGCCGAGGTGCAGATCCCGGTCTTCACCACCCGCCCGGACACCCTCTACGGGGCGACCTTCATGGTGGTCGCCGCGGATGCCGCGCTGGCCAACGAGCTGGTCACCGAGCAGCACCGCGAAGCGCTGGAAGCCTACCAGGAGCAGGTCAAGACGCTCTCGGAAATCGAACGCCAGTCCAGCGAGCGCGAGAAGACCGGCGTGTTCACCGGCCGCTACGCGATCAACCCGCTCTCGGGTGAGAAGCTGCCGGTCTGGGCGGCGGACTACGTGCTGGCCGACTACGGCACCGGCGCGATCATGGCCGTGCCCGCGCACGACCAGCGCGACCTGGACTTCGCCCGCACCTTCGACCTGCCGGTGCGCGTGGTCGTGGAGACCGGCGAAGAGGACCCGGCCGTGTCGGGAACCGCCACCGCCGGCGAGGGCAAGCTGGTCAACTCCGGTGAGCTGACCGGGCTGGACAAGACCGAAGCGGTCGCCAAGGCGATCGAAATCGTGGAAGCCGCCGGCACCGGCGAACACACGGTCAACTACCGGCTGCGCGACTGGCTGCTGAGCCGCCAGCGCTTCTGGGGCACCCCGATCCCGATCATCCACTGTGCCGAATGCGGCGAGGTCCCGGTACCCGATGACCAGCTGCCGGTGCGCCTGCCCGATAACCTGCGCGGTGAGCAGCTGGCGCCGAAGGGCACCAGCCCGCTGGCCGCCGTGGCGGAGTGGGTCAACGTGCCCTGCCCGAAGTGCGGGGCGGACGCCAAGCGCGACACCGACACCATGGACACCTTTGTGGACTCCTCCTGGTACTTCCTGCGCTTCGTCTCCCCGAACTACACCGAGGGCCCCTTCGACCCGCAGGCGGTCCGCGACTGGATGCCGGTAGGCCAGTATGTCGGCGGCGTCGAGCACGCGATCCTGCACCTGCTGTACTCGCGCTTCTTCACCAAGGTCATCCACGACCTGGGCCTGATCGACGCGACCGAGCCGTTCAGCGCGCTGCTGAACCAGGGCCAGGTGCTCAACGGCGGCAAGGCCATGAGCAAGTCCCTGGGCAACGGCGTGGACCTCGGCGAGCAGCTGGACAAGTTCGGCGTCGACGCGGTGCGGCTGACCATGATCTTCGCCTCCCCTCCGGAGGACGACGTGGACTGGGCCGATGTGTCCCCAAGCGGTTCGCAGAAGTTCCTGGCCCGCGCCTGGCGCATCGCCCAGGACGTCACCAGCGCACAGGACGTGGACTACACCACCGGTGAGAAGGCGCTGCGCCAGGTCACCCACCGCACCGTGCACGAGGCAGCCGCGCTGCTGGATTCGGGCAAGTTCAACGTGGTGATCGCCAAGACCATGGAATTGGTCAACGCGGCGCGCAAGACCATCGATTCGGGAGCCGGCGCCGCCGACCCGGCCGTCCGCGAGGCGGCCACCGTCACCGCCCAGCTGCTGAGCATGTTCGCCCCCTACACCGCCGAGGACATGTGGGCCGAGCTCGGCTACGCACCGAGCGTCGTGAACAGCGCCTGGCCGGAGGTCGATGAGTCGCTGCTGGTTGACGATACCGTCACCGCCGTGGTCCAGATCAAGGGCAAGGTCCGCGCACGCCTGGAAGTTCCGATCGACATTTCCGAGGATGACCTGCGCGAGCAGGCCTTGGCCCATGAGACGGTGATTCGCATGCTCGACGGCAAGGAGCCGTTGAAGGTCATCGTCCGTGCGCCGAAGCTCGTGAATGTGGTTCCGGCACCGTAAGCTCAAGGCATGAACGAACGCACCAAGGGCCCACGCGCGGGCTGGCTGCCTAAATGGCTGGCCCCGCGTGGGCTTGCGCGTACCCGAATCGGCGTAGTCACCGACTCCGCCGCCTGCCTGCCAGCACAATTGCTGGACAGCGAAGACTTCGCCTGCCTGGGAATCCCGATCATCGTGGACAACCACGTGCACGGCGAAGATCTGAACGCCCTGATGATGGGGCTCGCCATGGGAAAATCCGTCAAGACCTCGCGTCCGGCGCCCGGAGAATTCGCCCGGGCCTACCGGGAGCTGGCCGCCGCCGGTTGCGAGTCGATCATCTCCATTCACCTCTCCGGGCAGCTTTCCGGGACGGTGGAGGCCGCGCGCTTGGCCGCCGCCGACATCAAAATCCCGGTGCAGGTCATCGATTCGCGCACCGTCGCCATGCCCCAGGGCTTTGCGGTCACCGACGTGCTGGCCGCGCGCGATGCCGGAGCCCCGCTGGAAATGCTCGAGCAGATCGCCCGCGGCGCGGCGCGGAATTCCGTCTACTTCGCCGTGCCGAGCCTGGAGCAGCTGCGCCGCGGTGGACGGATCAGCACCATCTCTTCGGTGCTTGGCAACCTGCTGAACGTCAAACCGATCCTGAGCATCGACGCGGGTGTGATCCAGCCCATCGAAAAGCCGCGCTCCTTCGCTCGGGCCCAGGCGCGGCTGGTGGCGCTTGGCGCCCAGGCTGCTACCGCGGCCCAGGGGCCGGTACGCATCGGCGTCATGCACTTCGGCGCGGCCGAACTCGCCACCGAGATCGCCAACGAGCTCGCTCCGCTCAGCGCGCAGCAGGTGCTGATCGAATCCCTGCCGGCGGTGCTCGCGGCGCATACCGGCATCGGGGTGCTCGCCGTGGCCGTGGGACCGTTGAATCCACAATCCGAGCCGGAGGACACCCTCCCTTCGTAGTAGTGGCGCAAACTATCGGCCATGGGGCGCCACGACTTCTTCAGTAAACTTGCGCCACGGCCGACCAGGTTGCGCTTCGCCGTGTCGCGGGTCGCTGCCCTCGTGCTGGTCCTCGTGGTCCTGGCCTGGGTGGCCTTCTCGATCATCTTCTCGCCTCCGCCGGCGGCCGAAGAGCTGGATTCCATTCCGCTGGTGGCCGACCCCGAACACCCGGCCGCCACCGAACCGCTGGCTACGCTCACCGTGCATGTGGTCGGGGCCGTGAAAAAGCCCGGCGTCTACGAGCTTCCCGATGGTTCGCGGATCACCGATGCGATCGAAGCAGCCGGCGGGATGAGCAAAAAAGCCCGCCCGGAGCTATTGAATTTGGCGGCCAAACTCGCCGACGGGCAGCAGATCATCCTGCCCGGAACTAGTGATGCCTCGGCAACTCCGGGCGCCCCGCAAGCCCAAGGGCCAAACGCGAAGATCTCGCTGAACCAGGCCGATGCGCAGACCCTGCAGACCCTGCCGGGCATCGGCCCGGCACTAGCCAAACGCATTATCGACTTCCGGGACAAAAATGGCCCGTTCACCAGCGTCGCGGAACTCGACGCTGTCTCTGGAATAGGCCCGGTGCTCTTGGGGGAGCTGTCGGAATTGGTGATCCCATGAAGACGGACTTCCGCGGGCTTTGGATCTTGGCCGGGGCCTGGGTGACCGCATACCTGCAACCGCCGGTGCTGGTCACCCTCATCGTGCTGCTGCTCTTCCTCGTGGGCTTCGCGCTGCTGCTGCGCCGGCGTCACGATGCTCCCTCCTCGGCTCCCTGGTTCACCGGACCGCTGCTGCTGCTCCTGGCCTCGATCAGCATCAGCTTCGCCGCCCAGGGGCAGAACGACTGCCGGCTGCCCGAGGGAGCAGAACAGCAGCGGCGGGTCATCGTGGCCTTTAACGATCCGCCGCGCCTCGGCGAAGACGGAACGAACAAGGGCATTGCGCAGATCGGAGAATATTGGCACCAGGAGCAGTGGGTTGCTTGCCCCATTCCGATATATCTGAGCCTGCCCTACCCGCTGGAAACCGGCGCGGATAGTTTCGAAACAATTCTGGACCTGCAATCTACCGGGGCAAAAGGTGCATTCCACTGGTGGGCTCGGGCACAGAGCGAACCGGTGGTGAAGACCTGGCAGGAACCGACACCGGCAGATCACTTGAAAACCAGATTCGCGTCGAGCCTGAAAGAACTACCCGACGAGGCCCGCGGGCTCCTTCCGGGCATGCTCTACGGGGACCGCTCGGGGCAGGGCGAAGAACTCTCCGCGGCAATGAAAGACAGCGGGCTGAGCCACCTCACCGCCGTCAGCGGGTCAAACGTGGCGTTGCTCGGTGCCATGGTGCTGGTGATCCTCAGGCTTTGCGCCGTGCCCAGGGTGCTGGCCGCGCTGCTGGGCATCGGCTTCCTGGCCTTATTCATCTGGTTCGTGGGCCTTGACCCGAGTGTGCTCCGCGCCGGATTAATGGGAATCATCGCAACAATCTCGCTCATGCTGGGCCGCGGGCGCGGGTCCTTGGGCATCTTGAGCCTGTCGGGGACCATTTTGCTGCTGATCGATCCGTCGCTAGCAGTGGAACCGGCCTTCGCCTTATCCGTACTGGCCACCTTGGGCATCATCGTACTGACACCGGCCCTCACCGACATCCTTTCACGCCTCTTCCCGTCGTGGTTTGCGCAATTGACGGCAATTTGCTGCGCCGCGCAATTCACCTGTCTGCCGGTGATCATCGCCTTGAACTCAAATTTCAGCCTGTACTCGCTGCCGGCCAACCTCTTGGTCGCACCATTGCTGCCCCTGATCACCAGCATGGGGGAGATCTGCCTGCTGTGCTGTACTCCATTGCCGGCGGTCACCGACATCTTGTTATGGGTGCCTGGCCTTCCAGCGGGATGGATTGGAAAGCTCGCGCTCTGGGTAGTCGAGCTGCCCGGTGCCGCACGTCCATGGCCTCCTGGGATTGCCGGCATCTCTCTGGCAGTTGGATTCTCGGTGGTGTTCGCCGTCCTGCTGCTGAGCACCTATGAAAGCGAGCACGCGAGTATTCATCGGCTGGCCGGCGCCGGATTGGCGGTGCTCGTGGTGCTCCTCGTGTCGCTGGTGCTCCCGGCGACCCTGTTCTACCGTCCGGCCATCCCGGTGACCTGGAATATCGCGATGTGCGATGTCGGCCAGGGTGACGCGTTCGTGATTCGTACTGGTCCCGCTGAGGGGTGGCTCTTGGACGCCGGACCCACAGATGGGGGCGTGGCTGACTGCGTGAATCAGCTGGGAATCAAAAAGTTATCCAAGGTTTTCATCACGCATGAACACGCCGATCATCTTGGCGGGATCGCCGAGGTGGAAGGGACGGGATTGCAAATCGATCAGCGTCTGGTTTCGCCCGGCTTCGACCCTAGCCGCTGGGCCGAGACCACAGTGCTCAAACCGGGGGATAGCGGTGGCACGGACGCCGTGCACTACCGGGTGATCGGGCCAAATGAAATCCGTGCGCGTTATGCCGAACCCAATGACACCTCCTTGGTGATCGTTTTCGACTTTCTTGTCCAAGGGCAGGTGCTGAGCTTCTTTACCGCCGGAGACCTGGAGGAAGCAGCGATGCATCAGCTGCTGGCCGAGCTGCCGCAACCTCCGGTCCAGGTGCTCAAGGCTTCGCATCACGGCGCGCGCAATGGCGGCACGGAAATCATTGAAACACTGCGGCCGCAGGTCCTTTTGATATCTGCCGGAAAAGACAATTCCTATGGTCATCCGCATCAAGAAATACTCGATGCCGCGCGAGCCACCGGCGCGCGCGTGATCAGATCCGACCTCGAGGGTACGGTTCTGCTCACATTCGAACCGGACAAGGTGCTCGCCACAGCGATCGGGCCTGCAGTTCGGTAGGATCGAGATAACGCACGACGCATGAAGGAGCTCGATGGCACGCGCGCAAGCATCTCCGGGAATTTCTTGGCGGGATTTAACACCCCAACCCTTGATTCTGCTGACCGGATCCGAACAATATCTGGCTTCGCGCGCCTTCGAGCTGTTGCGCAGCCAAGCTGCTACGCGCGAGGACATCCAGCATACTCGGCTCAACGCGGCCAGCTACGAGCCAGGCGAACTGTTGCTGGCAACGAGCTCCTCGTTGTTTTCCAGCGCGAACCTCGTCGAGGTACACGACCTGGCATCAATGAACGAGTACTTCCTCAAAGATGCCTTGAATTATCTGAAGGATCAGGCACCGGAGAATGTGCTGATCATGCACCACTCCGGGGGTACCCGCGGCAAGAAATTACTGGATGCCATAAAGGCCGCCGGCGCGTTGCTCGTCAATTGCCAGCCGATTAAACGCGACGCCGAGAAAATCGACTTTGTGCAAGCCGAATTCAAGTCGGCAAAGCGCCGGATCACCAATGACGCGGTGAAGTCACTAGTCGCCGCGGTTGGCAATTCCTTGTCAGAGCTTGGATCCAGCTGTCACCAGCTGATTCAGGACACCACCGGAACCATCGATCAAGAGGTGGTCGATCGGTACTATGGTGGCCGTATCGAAGCGACGGCCTTCAAAGTGGCGGACGCCGCCTTGGCCGGAAATGCGCAATTGGCCTTGACCACGTTGCGCCACTCCCTGGATACCGGAACAGATCCAATTCCCATCGTCGCGACCTTGGCGATGAAGATCCGTCAGCTGGCGAAGGTGCTCGGAGTCAACGAGCCGGCGGCGTCCTTGGCCTCCGAGCTGGGCATGGCGCCGTGGCAGGTTCAGTCAGCGCAGCAGCAAGCACGCGGTTGGAAACGCGCTGATGTCGCGCAATGCATTGAGAACATCGCCCAAACAGATCGCATGGTCAAAGGCGGCGGGCGGTCACCAGGCTATGCCTTGGAACGTGCGATCTTATTTATTGCTTCCAAAGCACCGCAGCGATAGCTCGGCTTGCCTGGCACCTAGCTTTCGTTCCGCTTGGGATCGGTGGAACGGGCCAGTTCTTCGTAGAGCGTCCAAAAATCCACCATGTCGCGCGGCTTGCCGGCGAGCAGATCTTCCAGATACCGCAGATGAGTATGCCAACCGATCAGGTAGTCGGCGGCCTTATCCGCTAACCCCCGGTGTTCGAGGTGCAACCCGGTGCTGGATTCTCGCCCGGTGAGTTCGATCCGCAACTCCGAGGGCTCTTCGTCGGGGAACTTCCAGGACATGGCCAAGAGCTTGAGCGGATCAATTCCTCGCACCTGTGAGGTGCAGGGGTAATTCGGTGCGTGTTCGACCGTGACTACTTCACCGGAGCGAAAGGTCCCAGAGACCAGCGTCCCGAGCCACCCCGATAACGGCGCGGACTCGGTCAGCGCGTGCCACACCTGGTCTGCCGTGGCTGGCATTTCCCAATGGTGCAGGACACGTCCTGCGAAAATATTTACTGATCTACCGACTAATGGCATAGCTGAACACTAGCGCAGTGCCGCAGGGCAGAGAAGCGGTGCTTAAAGCACAAGATCCCCGAAACCCAAGGGCTTCGAGGATCTTGCTGAAGTTTAGCGTTGCTTAGAGGGCGTTAACCTTCTTGGCAATGGCCGACTTACGGTTAGCAGCATTCTTCTTGTGAAGAACACCCTTGCTAACAGCCTTGTCGAGCTTCTTGCCAGCCAGACGCAATGCGTCAGTTGCCTTATCCTTGTCACCGGCGGCAATTGCGTCGTTGACGTTACGGACCACGGTCTTAACTTCCGAGCGGACTGCTACGTTACGCAGACGAGCCTTTTCGTTGGTAAGGTTACGCTTCTTCTGGGACTTGATGTTTGCCACTTTAATAAACTCTCTCGTTTATTGCGAAATACGGTCGGTAGAGGGTTCATCCTTCGGGCCATCGACTGAGCGGTGTGGGGCACCTATGGCGACCCAAAGGGGGCGTGTCACCCAACCTGCGTGACACACAAGAATTAACTCTAGCAGAACGCCGCGGCAACGACCAACGCCTAGCGGCCGTTATTTAGGGCGTTCACCACATTGCCGAAACGCTGCTCGTCGAGAATGGCCCCTTCGCGACGTACTGCACTTTGCGACAGGCGGATGATTCGGTCGAGCTTGACCTCGCTGGGACGGCGCTCGCGGTCCCAGGCGCCGGTTCCGATGTCCATGTAGTCCGGATTGCTGTGACCGCCATTGTTCTTGTCTTTGCTCGTCAGCATCAGGCCAAGCAACCAGCTGTCATCGCGGCCGATAATCAGCACCGGGCGGTCCTTTCCCTGGCTGTGGTCTTCCTCGTAGGGAACCCAGCCCCAAACCACTTCGCCGGGATCGGCCTCGCCGTCGAGGCTCGGGTTGTATTCATAGTGGACGGTGCCGCGGAAATCGCCCGGGTAGGCCGATTCGCGGAGGTTGTTCCCGCCATTGCTGCTGCCATGCCGCTGCTGAGCCCGGCTCGGAGCATTGCTCGGCCGGCGGGTAGTGGGGGAGGTGTTTGACCCATTAGCGCGAGTGGAGTTGAAAACCTTAACTGCACGCACAACGAGGGAAAGAATCTTCTGCACATTCAAAGCCATGATCGACAAACTATCAGGGCGCGCGGTACCAAATAGGTAGTGACGCGTAAATCATGACAGAATGGAGCCTAATTCCGCGTCTATTCTTAGTTTGCAAATGAGGTCTGTTTAGGTGTCTCCATTGGCCCGCACCGCCCAGGTGCCAGCCGCGACCGATCCGTCGCTCATCCGTAACTTCTGCATCATTGCCCATATCGACCACGGTAAATCCACCTTGGCCGACCGCATGCTGCAATCCACCGGCGTGGTCTCCGCACGCGACATGAAGGCCCAGTACCTGGACCGCATGGATATCGAACGTGAACGCGGTATCACCATCAAGTCCCAGGCTGTCCGTATGCCTTGGGAAGTCGATGGCGTGACCTACGCGCTGAACATGATCGACACGCCTGGCCACGTTGACTTCACCTATGAGGTTTCCCGTTCCCTGGCGGCCTGTGAAGGCGCGGTCCTGCTCGTTGACGCAGCACAGGGCATCGAAGCACAGACCCTGGCGAACCTCTACCTGGCCATCGAGAGCGATCTGAACATCATTCCGGTGCTCAACAAGATCGATCTGCCAAACGCGCAGCCGGAGAAGTATGCCGAAGAGCTGGCAAACCTCATCGGTTGCGATCCCGATGACGTCTTGAAGGTTTCAGGTAAGACCGGCCAGGGCGTTGAGGCTCTCCTGGATGAGGTCATCAAGCAGCTTCCGCCGCCCGTTGGCGTGGCCGATGCTCCTGCACGGGCCATGATCTTCGACTCCGTCTATGACACCTACCGCGGTGTGGTCACCTACGTTCGTGTCGTCGACGGCATGTTGCGTCCGCGCGAACGCGTCCAGATGATGTCCACCGGCAGCACGCACGAACTGCTCGAAATTGGCGTCTCCGCGCCTAACCCGGTTCCAAGCAAGGGACTGGGCGTGGGTGAGGTCGGCTACCTGATCACCGGTGTGAAGGATGTACGCCAGTCCAAGGTCGGAGACACTGTCACCAATAGCCTGAAGCCTGCCGCTGAGTCCCTCGGCGGATACGAAGATCCGAAGCCGATGGTGTTCTCGGGACTTTACCCGATGGACGGTACTGATTACCCGGCGCTGCGCGATGCTTTGGATAAGCTTCAGCTCAACGACGCCGCCCTGGTGTACGAGCCGGAGACTTCCGTCGCTTTGGGCTTCGGGTTCCGCGTTGGCTTCTTGGGGCTCTTGCACCTGGAAATCACCCGTGAGCGTTTGGAGGCCGAGTTCAACCTCGACCTGATTTCTACCGCTCCGAACGTGGTCTATGAGGTCATGGGCGAAGACAAGCAGTTGACCACCGTGACCAACCCCTCGGAGTTCCCCGAAGGCAAGATCCTCGAGGTTCACGAACCACTGGTCTCGGCAACTATTCTCGCTCCATCCGAATTCATCGGCTCGGTCATGGAATTGTGCCAGGGACGTCGCGGCACCTTGCGCGGTATGGATTACCTCAGCGAAGAACGCGTAGAAATGCGCTACACGCTGCCGCTGGCCGAGATCGTTTTCGATTTCTTCGACCATCTGAAGTCACGTACGCGTGGTTACGCATCCTTGGACTGGAAGGCCGACGGAAGTCAGGTTGCAGACCTGGTCAAGGTCGATATTCTACTGCAGGGTGAGCAGGTGGACGCGTTTAGCGCGATCACCCACCGCGACAAGGCGTACTCATACGGCGTGATGATGACCGGCAAGCTGCGTGAACTGATTCCACGCCAGCAGTTCGAGGTGCCGATTCAGGCTGCCATCGGTTCGCGCATCATCGCCCGCGAGTCCATTCGCGCCATCCGCAAGGATGTGCTGGCCAAGTGCTATGGCGGCGATATCAGCCGCAAGCGCAAGCTGCTGGAAAAGCAGAAGGCCGGTAAGAAGCGAATGAAGATGGTCGGCCGCGTGGAGGTTCCCCAGGAAGCCTTCATCGCCGCGTTGTCCACCGGCGAAGAGAAAAAGAAGTAAATGCCCTCAGTTTTGCCTGATGGCGATCCGGCTCCGGCCGATGGTCTGCTCCCCGCATTGTGTTCACACAATGCGCAGGAGCGGACCATGTCCTTTTATGTACATATTCCGTTCTGCACGGTGCGCTGCGGATACTGCGACTTCAACACCTACACCGCAAAGGAACTTGGTTCCGGGGCGAGCCAAGCCAGCTATGCGGCCACCGTCAGCCAGGAAATCAGCTTCGCTCGCCAAGTGATGGACAAGTCCGGCTTGCCGCATCGTGAAATTGAAACCGTGTTCTTCGGTGGCGGCACCCCGACCCTGCTGCCGGCCAGCGACCTGGTGTCGGTGCTGGCACGCATCAACAGCGAATTCGGGCTAAAGCCCGGAGCCGAGATCACGACCGAGGCGAACCCGGACTCGGTGACCCGTGAGAGCCTGCAAGAGCTCAAGGACGGCGGGTTCACCCGCGTGTCCTTTGGCATGCAGTCGGCGGTGCCACATGTGCTGGCGGTGCTGGAGCGAACCCACGATCCCAAGGGCGTGCCGCAGGTGGTCCGGTGGGCTCGCGAAGTCGGACTCGAGGTGAGCGTCGATCTGATTTATGGGACTCCGGGGGAGTCCTTGGAGGATTGGCGCACCAGCGTGGAAGCGGCCCTGAGCTACGAGCCGGATCATATTTCGGCCTACGCGCTGATTATCGAAGAGGGCACCAAGCTCGCGGCGCAGATTCGCCGCGGACAGGTGCCGAACATCGACGACGACGATCATGCCGAAAAGTATCAGCTGGCCGATGAAATGTTCGCGGCCGCTGGCTTCCACTGGTACGAAGTCAGCAATTGGGCCAAGGGCGAAGGGCATGCTTGTCGGCATAACGTCGCTTACTGGCAAGGCGGAGACTGGTGGGGCGCCGGACCGGGGGCCCACTCGCATGTTGGTGGCCTGCGCTGGTGGAATGTGAAGCATCCTTCGGCCTACCAGCAGCGGATCGACGGCGGGATTTCCCCGGGCCACGGCCGCGAGTTCCCCGATGCCGAGGCAGTCAAGCTGGAGCGCACGATGCTGCTGACCCGGTTGGGCAGCGGCATGCCGATCGCCGAATTGGATGAGCATGGCCGTCGGGCAGTTGCCGGACTCATCGCCGACGAGCTGATCGAACCGCAGTCGGCCTTCGCCGGAACTATCGTGTTAACGCAACGCGGTCGGCTCTTGGCCGACCTTGTAGTGCGGGAACTGTTGGACTTCTAAAGTTTCAGCAAGGATTATTACTTCATTAGCCGCAGGTTGAATGCGTAGCGGTATGGGCGTCCCTTGTTAGCCTGGATGGCTGCACGGGCGCCCATCAGCGTCATATAGACCCAGAGCGCCACGGTGGCTACCGCGAACGCCCAGCCAAACCCGGGAATCAGGGTGAGCACGTTCAGCACGATGGCCAAAATGGTCAGCGGAAACGTGAAGTTGAAGGCTTCTTTTGACTCCTGCGAGGTAAAAGGTCCGCGGTCGCGGTACACGGCGAAGATGATGGCCGCGGGAATGCATCCTAGTACCGCGCCGAAATGCGACATCATGGCCCATTGGCGATCCTCGGAAGGAGTCAAGGGCAAAGCCGAGACCTTGGAACCTTCGAAACGTGAATTTTCCGGCGGTACGGTCTTGCGTGCAGTCACGTGGCGCTTCCTTGTTTAGCAGTGGGTGGTCGATCTGATTCTATCGAGGATCTAGCGACGTAGAGGACAACCCGCCCTAAAAATCCAACTATTAGTCAATCGTTAGGAAACCGTAATCTTCGCTGGTTAGAAAATCGATGAGCTCCTCGACCTTACCCAGCAGCTGCGGTTCAAGCTGTGCGTAGTGGTCAACTCGGGAAAGGATGCGCTGCCAACCCAGCCCGATGTCCTCGGCAGTTGAATGCGGCCAGCCGAACGCGCGTAATATTCCGGTTTTCCAATCGGTTCCACGGGGGATCACCGGCCACTTCTCAATATTAAGTGCTGCCGGCTTCACCGCCTGCCACACATCGACATACGGGTGACCAAGAATCAGGACATGATTCGCCGCACCGGGGACCGCCATCGCTTCCTTCACGATACGTTCTTCCTTGGTGCCCGCAATCAGGTGGTCAACCAAGATTCCCAGGCGCCGTTCGGGCGAGGGGTTGAAAGCGCGAATGGCCCCGGCTAGATCGTCGACACCATGCAGGGGCTCCACGACGATGCCTTCCACGCGCAGGTCATGGCCCCAGACCTTCTCCACCAGTTCGGCATCGTGCTTGCCTTCGACCCAGATCCGGCTGGCGCGTGCCTCGCGGGCCTTCAAACCGGTGACCGCCCGGGAACCGGAAGCTGAAACCATGGTCTTTGGCGCCAATGCCTTGGCTTGTGGCTCAACGATCTCCACCGGCTCGCCTTCGAGCAGGAAGCCGAAGCCCGCTTGGAAAGAGCGGGTCTTGCCCCGCCGGTCTTCTAAAACGATCACCCGCATTCCTCCGGACTTCTCGGTACGCACCACTTCGCCGACCCAACCGCTGTCCACGTCTTCGAGTAGTAGGCCCATTGATATCGGAACTTGACGCAGTTTTTTCGGTGCAGGTGCACTGAGGTCGTGGGCTCCCCAGGAGTAATTGGTCACGTACTGCCTTTCGCTGTGATCGAATACGCTCGAAATCCAATGCTAGCAACCGATGTAGGTATTAGACTTGGCACTTGATAGGTTAGAGTGCCAAATCCTTGCCGGAGTTCATAGGAGGTGTTGACGTGAGCGAGTTTCGACGTCTGGACGTTTTACGCGCCATTGTGGAGGACTACGTCCAGTCGCATGAACCGGTAGGTTCAAAGGCTTTGCTTGATCGGCATAACCTGGGAGTTTCTGCTGCCACGATTCGCAATGATATGGCCTTGCTGGAAGAAGAGGGGCTCATCGCTGCCCCGCACACCTCCTCGGGAAGAATACCCACGGAAAAAGGCTATCGCCGATTCGTTGACCAGATCGGCGAGCTTAAGCCGTTGTCTCGGGCGGAGCGCGAGGCCATCAACAAAATCTTGGATAATTCCCAGGATTTAGATGAAGTCTTGCATAGCACCGTGCGCTTGCTGGCACGTTTGACGAATCAGGTGGCGTTGATCCAGGTGCCGCACTATGACACCGCATCGCTGCGCAATCTGGACCTAGTCGGACTTGGCTCATCCCAGGTATTGATGGTCATGATTGCCTCCAATGGCACCGTCGACCAGCGGATGATCGGCACTTCCAGGGCGTATAGCGACGACGAACTGCAGGGTATGAAGCAAGGCGTGCTCAAGGCCTTTGGCGGTCGGCAGTTGGCAGATCTCGTAGGTTCGCTGACCACCGAATCAATTCCGCTCCAGCTTCTGGAAGATACGCTGTTCATGACGGTGCTCGGTTCCTTGCAGGAGATGGCACGTGCGGCTAACACCCAGCGCATCGTGATGGCGGGGACCGCGAACCTTGCCCGTTCGGTGGGAGATTTCCCGCTGACGCTCACCCCGGTGCTCGAAGCGCTTGAAGAGCAGGTGGTGCTGCTGAAGCTGTTCTCCGAGTTGGAAGCGGACTCTCGGGGCGTGGCGGTAGCCATTGGCACCGAGCACCATTACGGGCAGCTTTCCGACGCAACGGTCATCGCGACAACCTATGGCTCGGACACCAGGAACAAGCTTGGAGTGCTCGGTCCGACGCGGATGAATTATCCAACCTCCATGTCTTCGGTCCGGGCGGTTGCCCGTTACCTGTCAAAGATTTTGACGAACTAGTTTCGTCAGCAACAACGTTTTATATTTTTACGAAAGGACACGGCGAATATCGTGAGCTCGCATTACGAGACGCTGGGTGTTGCCCAGGACGCGACCCCGCAGGAAATCAAGAGCGCCTACCGCAAGCTGGCGCGCAAGCTGCACCCCGATGTCAACCCAGGCGAGGGGGCAGCCGAGCAGTTCAAGCTCGTCACACGAGCCTACGAAGTCCTTTCCGACGAAAAGAAGCGCGCCAACTTCGACGCCACCGGCGACCTGAACGGCAACGGCCAGCAGGGATTCGGCGGCGGAGGCCAGAACTTCGGTGGCTTCGGCGACATCTTCGAACAGTTCTTCGGCGGCGGGCAAGCCCAAGGGCCGGCCTCGCGCACGCAGGCCGGCCGCGACGCGCTGATCACCATCACCATCGATTTGGTCGACGCTGTCAAGGGCACCGTATACCCGCTCGAGATGGAAACGGCCGTCACCTGCAAGGTCTGTGAAGGCTCTTGCTGCCGGCCCGGCACCAGCCCGGTTACCTGCGAAACCTGCCGCGGTGCGGGCCAGATCCAGCGTCCGGTGCGTTCCTTCCTCGGCCAGATGATGACCGTGGAAACTTGCCCGGCCTGCCGTGGCTTTGGCACGACCATTCCGGATCCATGCAATGAATGCAATGGCGAGGGACGCGTGCGCGAGCACGTCTCGAAGTCGCTGAACATTCCGGCCGGTGTCGATGCCGGCACTCGTATCCAGCTGCGCGGACAGGGCGAAGCCGGTCCCGGCGGTGGCCCGAACGGAAACCTCTTCGTCGAAATCGACGTACGCCGCCACAAGGTCTTCGAACGCGCGCAGACCGACTTGCACGCGAAGATGGCCATCCCAATGACCGGCGCCGCCCTCGGTTGCGAGCTGAAGCTGGAAACCTTCGATGGTGAACAGCAGATCACCGTGGAATCGGGCGCCCAGGACGGGGACACCATCACTCTGCCAGGGCTGGGTGTGCCGCGCCTGCGCGGTGGCAAGCGTGGCGACATCGTGGTGCACCTGCAGGTGGAGACTCCGACGAAGCTGGACGCCGCACAGCGTGAGCTGCTCGAGCAGCTGGCGGCATTGCGTGGCGAAGAGATGACCGCCGGCCGCGTCGAACAGTCCGGTGGAATGTTCTCGCGACTGCGTGACAAGTTGAACCAACGCTGAGCATGAGCAATCACAGCTTCGTGATCGACGCTCAGCAAGCAGCTGAGGCCATGGTGGGGGACAGCTTGGAGCTCACCGGGCCCGAGGCCCACCATGCGGTTGCGGTCAAGCGTGTGGCGCCCGGCGAGGAGCTGGACTTGCTCGACGGCACCGGGCTCCGGTTGCGAGTCAAGGTCAGTGCCGCGGCCAAGGACCTGCTCAGCGTGACCGTGGTGGAACGCATCGAAGAAGCGCCGCCGGTCCACCCGGTCGGCCTGGTGCAGGCGCTGGCCAAGGGCGACCGGGATCTACAGGCCGTGGAATCGGCGGTGGAACTGGGAATTTTCACGGTCCGCCCCTGGCAGGCCGATCGATCGATTGTGCGTTGGAATGGGCCGAAGGCCGAAAAGGCCTTAGCTAAATGGCGTTCGCAGGTGCGTTCGGCACAGAAGCAGTCACGCCGCGCCTTCGAACCAAAGGTCTTGGACCCGCTCGGGTCCAAGGCTCTGGCCGGACAGATCGCGCAGCTTGCTGCCCAGGGCGAGCTGGTTCTGATCCTGCATGAATCAGCTAAATGCTCGGTGGCCGAGGAAACCCGGTCGTGGCTCGATTCGGCCCCGGCACATGCGGGGGTGACGTTGGTAGTGGGCCCCGAAGGCGGGATCAGCGACGCGGAGCTCGATCAGTTTGTCGGCGCTGGTGCCAAGGCCGCGCTCTTAGGCGAGCACGTGCTGCGTGCTTCGACGGCCGGGCCGGCAGCCCTCGTTCTGGTTCGGCATCTGCTCGGAGAACTGTAGCCGCCGAAAGGTTCAGCAATTAAGAAGTTCCGTAGGCCGACGGCCTGCGGAACTTTTCAATTGGTAGCGAATATTCGCAGCCTATTTAATGGTGAACTCGCTGGATACCGAGGCGATCTTTTCTTCGGATCCGGATTCCCTGCCCCAGAAGGTGAGTTTGTAGGCGCCTACGCTCAGCTGCTTGGTGAAATCAAAGGAGCCATCGGGATTGACCTTATCTTCCGGGATTGGCTCCTCGGCGGTGAGCACGGTGAGCTTTCCCGACTTGTCCTTGCTCTCCAAGCTGTAATAGATGCCGTCGCTGAACTTCGAGGCGCGAGCATTGAACTGGATCTGACCGGCCTTGCGGGTCGACCCGTATTGCGGGTCGATAATCCAAATCGGGGCCATGAATGAGGCATCGCGGTCGTAGGAGTCCGCCAGTCGCAAGTCGCCGAAGACCGTGGCGTTGGCCCGGCCGTCAACCAGAATTCTCACTTTCGGTGGCAGCGAGCCAACGAGGAGGCCTGCATTGGACGCGGCGGCGGTGGCGGTGAACACCAGCTGCTGAATTGTGCGTTCGGAAAGGCCACGATCAAGCTTTGCGCTGAAGACCTTCTCCGGTAGGTCCAGGGTGATCACATTGTCCTGGTTCATGGACACGCCAACTTCACCCGAAGGCTTCAGATGCGTGTACCACTCGGCATTGGCCGGCTTTTCGTTGAGCAGGTAGGAGATTGAATCGCCGATCGGCTCGCCAGTGGCGTTTTTTGTGGCGTACTCGCGGTAGAGGAAAACCCCGAGGTCCATATTTTCAAGCCAGTAGATCGGGAGCCTGTCGATCGGGGAATGGTGCTCCACCGAATCGTTGGCAGGAGGCAGTCCCACGGTACCCGCGGCAGTACTGATCGGCATTTCGTGGGATTCTTCGCGCGAGGCAAGACCGCAGCCAGCTGCTACGACGAGAGTTAAACAGACTCCGGTGACGGTTACCCGCTTGGAGATCAACCTCGTAATTCTTCCTTGCACTACTTACCAATCCGTTGATTATTCACTTGACACCTTGCTGTAAACCAGCTCTGGCGCTCAAATAGTTTGGCACATGATGGCGCCCGGGATCGACAAAAAGGAGTCTAACGAAGGATTCGTAACCAAATCTATACCTTTACCACCACAGATGCTTTAGAATCACTTCAGATTTTTGTGCTCTAGCTACCTGCGAAATTATCCCCTAAGCGTGCTGAACTAGATAGACTGTAGGGGACAAGAACAATAATCATTGCCAAGCTCAGCAAAGGGGCACTAAGCACTGCATGCAGGTTGAACAGAACAAGATGCCGGTCGAATCCGGCCCCGCGTCATTGACGATCACCTTCGACACTCCCGAACTCATGGTTGCCACGCTGGGTCCAAGCGATGAATTGTTGCGCATTCTGACCGGCGCCTACCCGCTGGTGCAGTTTCGCCCCAATGGCGCTTCCTTGACCCTGGTTGGCGAGCCCGTGCAGGTGCGCAAGGCTCAGCGTGTGACCGAAGAGGCCCGTGCACTTGCCAGCCGCGGCTCCCGGATGAGCGCAGACACCATTGAGCAGATCATCAAGATGCTCTCCGCCGGTGGTGCCGATGCGCCCACCGACGTCCTCGGGCTGAAGATTCTCTCCGGACGGGGACGCGCGATCCGGCCGAAAACGCTGAATCAGAAAAGCTATGTCGACGCCATCGAAGACAACACGGTGACCTTCGGCGTGGGTCCTGCCGGTACCGGCAAAACTTTCCTGGCCATGGCTATGGCCGTGGCAGCCTTGCAGGCGAAAGAAGTCAGCCGCATCATCTTGACTCGTCCCGCCGTAGAAGCCGGGGAGAAACTGGGCTTTTTGCCCGGAAGCCTCACGGAGAAAATCGATCCCTATCTGCGTCCGCTCTATGATGCGCTGCACGACATGATCGACCCGGAGACCATTCCACGGTTGCTGGAGGCAGGCACCATCGAGGTCGCTCCCTTGGCGTACATGCGCGGGCGCACCTTGAACGATGCCTTCGTGATTCTCGACGAAGCGCAGAACACCACCAGCGAACAAATGAAAATGTTCCTCACTCGTTTGGGCTTCGGCTCCAAGATGGTCATCACCGGCGATGTCACTCAGGTGGATCTGCCCGGTAACTCGGTCTCCGGGCTTCGCATGGTGATCGACGTGTTGGCGGGTATCGACGACATCGCCCTGTGCCGGCTGGATGCCGGCGACGTGGTGCGCCACCGCCTCATTGCAGATATCGTCACGGCGTACGATCGCTGGGACACCCAACAGCGCAAAGCACAATCCCGGGGACGGCACAAGTCATGAGCGTCGAAGTAAATAACGAAACAGACTACGAAGTGGATCTGCAGGACGTGCAGAAACTCGCTGACTCGATCACCCAGGCGATGTTCATTCACCCGGAAACGGAAGTTTCCGTCGTCTTCATCGACGAAGAGGCCATGAGCGAATTGCATGTGGAGTGGATGGACCTGGAAGGTCCCACCGATGTGATGAGCTTCCCGATGGACGAGTTGCGTCCGGGGTCGGAGAAGGCCCCGTCGGAAAGCGGCATCCTCGGGGATATCGTGATCTGCCCCACCGTCGCCGAGGCCCAGGCCAAGGCCGGTGGGCACCCGGTCCACGATGAGATCTTGCTGCTCACCACCCACGGCATGCTGCATTTGATGGGCTTCGACCACGATGAGCCTGCCGAAAAGGCCGAAATGTTCGGTCTGCAGCGCCGTCTGCTCGAGAGCTACACCGGGCGCCCGGCGCCGAAGGAAACGGTGGAATAGCCGGTGGGCATAGTCCTATTAGTCGTGGCGTTGGCCTTCATGGCCAGTGCCGCAATTCTCACCGCCGCCGATTCCGCCTTTTACGCCTTGTCCCGCAATGCGGCCGAACGGTTGCGGATCGAGTCGAATTCCAAAGCGATAAGCCATATCCTGGACGACAGCGAATCGCACGCCCAGGCGATCCGCTTCTGGCGTATCTGGTTCGAGACGGCCTCCGCGGTGGCCGTCGCGCTGCTGGTGGCCCGTTGGATTGATAATATCTGGATGGTCGGCTTGGTGGCGACTATGGTTATGGCGGCCCTCGGATTCGTCCTGGTCAGTGTCTCCCCGCGGCGCTATGGCCGCTCCAATGCGCGCAATGTCGTGCGCGCAACCGCACCGATGGTCCGGCTCTTGCGGGTGCTGCTCGGCCCGATCACCAACTGGCTGGCGAGCATCGGCACCGCGATGAGCCCGGGGCCCGGAAACGATGAAGACGGCTACCTCGGCAAGGAGCGCCTGCGCGACATAGTGGACCGTGCCAGCGAGGGAGAGGACCTGGACGAAGAGTCCGCGGAATTGATCTCCTCGGTGATGGATCTGGAGGAAACCAACGTCCGTGCGGTCATGGTGCCGCGCACAGACATGGTGGTGCTCACCGGCGAACATACGATCAACGGCGCGCTGGAACTGTTCATGGCTTCGGGCTATTCGAGGATCCCGCTGATCGGCGAAGACACCGATGACATCCAGGGCATCATCTACCTCAAGGATGTGATCTCCGAGATCCACGGCCTGCAGCAGGCCGAGCGCCTCGAGGATCTCTCCCGTCCGGTGCGTTTCGTCCCCGAGTCGAAAAACGCTGCAGAACTCCTGCAGGAACTGCAGCAAGAGGCAATTCACCTGGCGGTGGTCATCGACGAGTACGGTGGCACCGCGGGCCTGATCACCCTGGAGGACCTGCTCGAGGAGATCGTCGGCGAGATCGACGACGAGTATGACCGCTCGCGCACCGAGCTGATCGAAAACCCCGATGGCTCGCTCTTCGCAATGGCCTCGGTATCCATCGATGACGTCGCAGATCATTTTGATGTGTTCATCGATGATGAAGATGTAGACACCGTCGGTGGCCTGCTCTCCAAGGCGTTGGAATCCGTGCCCGTGCTCGGATCCACCGCCGATGTCTACGGTCTGCGCCTGACCGTGGTGGCCCTGGCCGGCCGCCGCAACCGCATCGGCAAAATCCATGTAGAGCGTCTGGAAACGGACGCATCCGATCATAAAGAGAACGACGAGGAATCCTCAGATGAGCGATAAAGACAAATTGCTGGCCACCAGCGGCTGGCCCGAGAACTACCGTTCGGGTTTCACCTCCTTCGTGGGGCGCCCGAATGCTGGCAAATCCACGCTGACCAACGCGCTGGTGGGCCAGAAGGTGGCCATCACCTCGGCCAAGCCGCAGACCACCCGGCACACCATCCGCGGGATCGTGCACCGTGATGACGCGCAGCTGATCCTGGTCGACACCCCGGGCCTGCACCGCCCGCGCACCCTCTTGGGGCAGCGGTTGAACGACCTCGTCGCGCAGACCCTTTCCGAGGTCGATGCCATCGGTTTCTGCTTGCCGGCCAATGAGAAGATCGGCCCCGGCGACCGTTTCATCGCCTCCCAGCTGGCCCAGCTGCAGCGCAAGCCGATTGTCGCCCTGGTGACCAAGGCCGATCTGGTCGACCGCGAACAGCTCGCCGCGCAATTGATGTCCGTCGCTGAACTGGGTGTGGAGAGCTTCGGCGAAGACGGCTTCGCAGCGATCATTCCGGTGTCCGCGGTGAAGGAATTCCAGGTCGAAGAGGTTGCCAACGTACTGGTCCAGCACCTGCCCAAGGGACCGCCGCTCTACCCGGATGGCGAGCTTACCGACGAGCCCGAGCTGAAGATGGTCGCCGAACTGATCCGTGAGGCCGCCTTGGAAGGCGTGCACGATGAGCTGCCGCATTCCCTGGCCGTGGTCGTCGAGGAGATGATCCCACGCGAGGGCCGCAGCGAAGGCAACCAGCTGGTGGACATCCACGTCTCGCTCTTCGTGGAACGCTCGAGCCAGAAGGCCATCATCATCGGCAAGGGCGGCTCACGCCTGCGCGAGGTGGGATCCAACGCCCGTCAGGGCATCGAGAAGCTGCTGGGCACCAAGGTCTTCTTGGACCTGCACGTGAAGGTTGCCAAGGACTGGCAGCGTGACCCGAAGCAGCTCGGCCGCTTGGGCTTCTAAGCTCAGCCCGGTAGATTACCCCACCCCCGGATCCCCTCTCCTCGAGAGGCGATCCGGGGGTTGGCTTTTAACCGGCCCCAGTGATCTGACCCTGCGGGATAGCGGGTTCGGCGCTCCGCGACACGAGTTGGATGCACTGGGTCGGCTTCATATTCCGTAGTTCTCGGCACGGCGCGAAAATGAACGGGGGAGGAAAGATTACTCGATGGTAATGTCCAGATAATAATTCGCGCAGCAATCGATAGGGAACGCATATGGACGGCACACAGCAGGAGCACACCCCCGCCGGAGTGAACATGAACAACTGGCGGCTTCCCAAGAACCTGCGCTGGTCCTTCCAACATATGGCCGACTTCCTGCCCACGGCACTGATATCCCGGGGCGAAGGAACGGTGGCGCCGCTTCCCGCGGCACACCGTGACTTGGACTCGGTGAGGCTGGCCCCGGCATTCCCTTCAGAAGCGCCGCTGAGCGTGGGCTCGGTGATGGCCGCCGCCGAAACCGACGGGTGGATGTTCATGCACCGCGGCACGGTGCTGGCCGAGCAGTACTTCGGCCAGATGAAGGCCGACACCCCGCACCTGCTGATGTCCATGAGCAAGTCGCTGATCGGCGCGGTGGCCGGAGCGTTGATCGATTCCGGGGTGCTTGACTCCGACGCGCGCTTGACCGATTACCTGCCGGAGGTAGCCGAGAACGGCTATGCCGGGGCCAGGGTGCGCCAGTTGCTGGATATGCGTTCCGGCATCGATTTCTCCGAGAACTACCTGGACCCCAGCGCCGGGGTGCGGATGCTAGGACAGGCCATCGGATGGTCTGCGCTCAAGGCCCCGGGGCCCACCGGCATGTACCCGTACCTGAGAACCCTGGTGCGCAAGACCGCCCACGGCGGGGTCTTCGAGTACCGATCTTGCGAGACCGACATGCTCGGCTGGATCTGCGAGTCCGCGGCCAAGAAGCCCATGGCCACCTTGCTGAGCGAGCTGCTCTGGAGCAAACTCGGCGCCGAATCGGATGCCACCATCGGCGTCGACCAGTTCGGCACCGGAATATTCGACGGCGGGATCAACGCCACGATGCGCGATATGGCCCGTTTCGGCTCGCTCTTCCTGAACGACGGACTCGCGCCGAGCGGCGAACGGGTGCTCTCGAAAGAATGGATCGCCCAAACGCTGGCCGGCGCCCCGGACTCCCGCGACGCCTTTGCCGACGGCCCGGTGGACAACCTCATGCCCGGCGGGATGTACCGGAACCAGATGTGGTTCCCGTACCCCGGCGACGAAGTGGTGCTCTGCCTGGGCATCCACGGGCAGATGGTCTACATCAACCGGCCCGCCGAGGTGGTGGCGGTGAAGCTCTCCAGCTGGCCGACCCCGCAGGGACCTGCCAAGCTCTCCCGCACGCTGCGCGCCTTCGACGCTATCTCCGCGGCGCTATTGGTGGAGGCCAACACCGCACCACCTGCCTCGGCGGCACCAGCCGGCAACTAGCTGCCCGGGATACGGGATCCCAGGTTGGCCAGCGATTCGGCCGCGATGCCGCAGCGCAGCAGTGCAGCGCTCGTGCGCGGATCGGGCAATTGGCCGAAGGCTGCCACCAGCCAAAGACGAGGGCACGGATTATGGCCAGCCCGCTGCCCTGAAACTGCACGTGCGCCCCGGAACCTAGTAGAAGAAAATCGGCAGCCAGTCACGGTTGTGCGCGTGCACCAGCGCGAGGAACAGTACGAAGTCGAAGATCAAATGCACCGAGACGACGTAGGTCAGCGACTTGGTCAGCTTGAAGGTATAGCCCTGCAGCAGGGCGAAGGGGAACGTGAGAAGCGGACCCCAAGCCTGGTAGCCGATCTCCCAGAGGAAGGAAGAGAAGATCACCGCCTGCAGGATATTGGCGAGCCAGTCAGGGAAGTGGCGTCGCAGCAGCGTGAAGGTGGTGCAGATGAAGAACAGCTCATCCCAGATGCCCACGGCGTTCACTCCGAGGAAGAGCCGCCAGAAGATGGTCGGATCCGAGGCGTCCGGCCAGTTCTGGAAGACCCCCGTGCTGATCAGGTACACCGGTAAAATGAGGAAGCCCAGCGCTACCACGCCGAGCAGATACAGTTTGGCGGCCAACGGCCATTTACGTCCGGTGTTCACCGGAAATTTGATGATCTGCTCGCGGTAGGCAAACCGTGAGACCAGCCAGGGCACCAGCACGGCCATGCCGAGCGCACCACCCATCTGGAGCATGTGCCCGATGCTCAAATCGGCATTGAGCGGAACGAAGCTGATGATCGCCAGCCCCGCCGCGATCAGTCCCAGGTGGCGGGCGAGCTGGCGATCGATAAATGCTGCCGTGAGCACGCTGAGCACGAGCGTAGTGTAGCCCGCCGGGTCATTGGCTACGGCGAAGAGCAGCACGCCGGAGAGCGAGAGCAGTACCGCCGGCAGCAATTTCCAGCTGAGCGCGGTGCGGGGCGGATCATCTAGGGTGAGCTTCACACCACCAGCATGCCACCTCCGCCCGCGGCGCAAAAGGGTTCAGTGCAGCAGCGTGCCGAGCGAGGCGACGAAGCCGCCGAGCAGAAAAGCGCCGACGCCGATGGCCAGCGGCCGGTTGTCCATGCCCGCGCCTCCGCCCAGTGCCTGGTGGGTTACCGCGTGCCCCTTGCCGCGGCGCAGCTGGGCCCGGTTCACCGGCCAGGCGACGAAGAAGGCGACGGTCAGGGCGAGGGCCATGGCAACCCAGAAAACGGGGTTGAGGACCCCGGAGTCCATGGCTCCGGGAATGAGCAGCATGACGAGGTTATCCACGATCTCCATCGTCACGATGGACAGGGTGTCGGCGGCGAGGACCAGGCCCAGGGCGGCGGACAGGGCGATGCCGCCGCGCACCAGCGGGATGGCCGACAGTGCGTAGCCGAAGAGGAAGGCCAACGAGATGGACAGCGCCACCGTCGGCAGGTTTGCCCATCCGGCCGCGGTGCCCACCAGCAGCCCGATGATTTCCCCGATGGCGCAACCGGTCAGGCAGTGCAGCGTTGCGCCCACCGCCATCGACGACATGTCATGCCCGGCGCCGTGCCCGGCGTGCTCACCGTTCGTATCGTGTTCCATGGATCTCCTTCCGGGTGCTTTCAGGAATCGGCTAGCCTTCCGCGGTTGTTCAGCATCATACCGCCGGCACCGTGGCCGGCTACGTGCCCACGCTATGTGGCGATGCGCTTGAGGATCTGCTTGGCCACCAGCCGGTCTGCTCCGGGCAGATGGGTTGCCCGAACGATCCAACGGCGCACCAGCAGCTGCAGCTTGTTCTTCGGCAGGAAGGTATTCGCCGCACGCCGCCCCGAGGCCTGCGCGGTGGCGATGACCGGACGCATGGCCCGTTCATAGCCGGCCAGCGCGTTCGGCAGCCGCGCCGGTTCGGTGACTGCGGCCAAGGCCTCGCCGAGGGCTGCGGCGCCGGCAATGGCCATGGAGCCGCCCTGACCGGCAAGCAGCGATACCGCGGCCGCCGCATCTCCGAGCAGCACCACCGGACCGCGGTGCCAGCCGGGCATGACCACCTGCGCTACGGCATCGTCGTAGGGATGCTCCGGGCATAGCCGAAGAAGCCGATCCACCCGTCCATCAACTCCGGCGAAGGCCTTGCGCAGCCGCTGCCGGGGATCGCTGGGCGTCGCGTCTTCCGGTTGGCGATACACCAGGAAGGCGGCAACCTCGGTGGAACGCAGCCCGTAGATCCCGGCGGTGCGGTTGACCGTATCGCTGAGCACCAAACGGTTCTTGAACTCCCGATTCAGCTGTGGCTCTTCAACGATGAAGGCCGCCGCCCGCATCCCCAAGGGCCGCAGGTAGTCTTCTTCGGGTCCGAAGACCGCGGCCCGGACCATTGAATGGATCCCGTCGGCACCTACCAGGAGCTCCCCGGATTCCGGATGCTCTTGGCCTGCAAGCTGCACCTGTACCCGAGCATCCGTCGTTTCGATCCGCTCAACCCGCGCGCCGTAGCGGATGCTCACTCGGCCCGGGGCAACATCCTGCAAGGCCTTGCGCGCCGCACCTTCCATATCCGGGCGCAAGAGCGTAAGCACTCGCCCGCCTGCCAGGTCCGAGAACTTCTGGTAATCCAGGCTTGCGGTGCGCCGGCCCTTCGCGTCAACGTATTCGGCGGCCTGCACCCGGTAGGCAACCTCAGTCAGATAGGGGTAGAGCCCAATGCGTTCGGCGGCGCGCAGGCCGGGGCCGAAGAAGTCCATCAGGTAGCCCTCGGGGCGCGGCTCCTTAGAGCGTTCAAGCACCAGCACCTGCCAGCCGGCCAACCCGAGCTGGCGCGCCGCCACAAGCCCGGCAATTCCCGCTCCGATGATGATCGCCTTCATCCGTAGCCCTTCCCTCAGCTCCACCGCCCGGGCCCGCGTGCAACCGGGCCTGAAATCCCATTGTTCGCACGTTTGCCCCGAGCTGTCCATGGCCATCGAGCCGATCCCGAAGATCGCTTCCACCGGCCGATGTCCACTATTTGACACAATTGAGTAGCAAATCCCGTCGCAGTTCAAAGCGGTGTTATGCTCAAAAAGTGCATTTCGAGCTTCTACTTCTAATCTGCCGCTGCGAGGATCCAAGAGACCGTTAGTGGTCTATTCGGCCGACCTTCTCGCCGCGGAGTAGCTCTTGTCTGGCCCCACACAACTAAGCACCAACATTGTCTAGGGGATACACCGAAATGCAGAACATGCAAAAATCTTCGAACATGCCAATCCACAAGTATGTTCCCTTCCAGGACCAGATCGAAGTCAACCTGCCCGATCGCACCTGGCCAGATAAGTACATCACCACCGCCCCGCGCTGGTGCGCGGTTGACCTGCGTGATGGAAACCAGGCACTGATCGACCCGATGAGCCCCGAGCGCAAGCACAAGATGTTCGACCTGCTGGTGGAAATGGGCTTCAAGGAAATCGAGGTGGGCTTCCCTTCCGCCTCGCAGACCGACTTCGACTTCGTCCGCCAGCTCATCGAGCGCGGCATCCCGGATGACGTGACCATCCAGGTGCTCACGCAGTCCCGCGAGCACCTGATCGAGCGCACCTATGAGGCGCTGGAAGGCGCCAAGCAGGCCATCGTCCACCTGTACAACTCCACCTCGGTGCTGCAGCGCGAAGTCGTCTTCCGCCAGGACGAGGACGGCATCGTGGACATCGCGGTGCAGGGCGCGCGGATGTGCAAGAAGTACGAAGAACAGCTGACCGGCACCAAGATCACCTACGAGTACTCGCCAGAGTCCTACACCGGCACCGAGCTGGCCTTCGCCAAGCGCATTTCCGAGGCCGTGGCCGAGGTGCTGGAGGCGACTCCGGAAAACAAGATGATCTTGAACCTGCCTGCCACCGTCGAAATGGCCACCCCCAACGTCTATGCGGACTCCATCGAGTGGATGCACCGCAACCTGGCCAACCGCGATTCGATCATCCTCTCGCTGCACCCGCACAACGACCGCGGCACCGGAGTCGCGGCCGCGGAGCTGGGCTACCTGGCCGGCGCGGACCGCATCGAAGGCTGCCTGTTCGGCAATGGCGAACGCACCGGCAACGTCGACCTGGTGACCTTGGGCATGAACATGTTCGGCCAGGGCATCGACCCGCAGATCGACTTCTCGGACATGGACCACATCCGCCGCACCGTCGAGTACTGCAACCAGCTGCCAGTGGCAGAACGCAGCCCGTACGGCGGCGACCTGGTCTTCACCGCCTTCTCCGGATCGCACCAGGACGCCATCAAGAAGGGCCTGGAAGCCATGGAGGTCAAGGCCTCGGCTGCCGGCAAGGAACTGAACGATATGGTTTGGGCGGTTCCGTACCTGCCGATCGATCCGAAGGACATCGGCCGCTCCTACGAAGCGGTGATCCGCGTGAATTCGCAGTCCGGCAAGGGCGGAGTGGCCTACCTGCTGAAGAACGACTACAACTTGGATCTGCCACGCCGTGCGCAGATCGAGTTCTCCGGGGTTATCCAGAAGAAGACCGAAACCGAAGGCGGCGAGGTTTCCTCGTCCACCATCTGGAACGTCTTCCAGGATGAGTACCTGCCGGTCAGCGAGGACTCCGGGCTGAATGCCTGGGGCTACTACGAGATCGCCTCGGCGACCGCGGCCTCCGCCGAAGACGGCAGCTTCCAGCTGGACGTCAAGCTGATCGTCGACGGCGTCGCCCACGAGCGCAGCGCCCAGGGCAACGGTCCGCTGTCGGCCTTGGTGAAGCTGCTCAACGATGACGGAGTGGACCTGCGCGTGCTGGACTACAGCGAACACGCCATGAGCGAAGGCGGCAACGCCCGCGCCGCGGCATTCGTCGAATGCGCCGTGGGAGATCGCATCCTCTGGGGGATCGGTTTGGACACCAACACCAACATCGCCGCGCTGAAGGCGGTCATTTCGGCAGTCAACCGGGCAATCCGCGACGCCGCCTAACCGCTGGAAGATGCTGAACGCCACGGGGCACAACTTCGGTTGCGCCCCGTGGCGTTTTTAGTCCTGCGCGGTTGAGGTGGGAGAATTGGGGATGTGTCACGTTCCGGATTCGCCTCGCGCAGCTACCGCACCCGCGGTCTGGTGTTGCGCACCCATAAACTTGGCGAAGCGGACCGCATCATTACGCTGATCACCCCCACGGGCTTGGTCCGCGCCGTCGCCAAAGGCGTACGGCGCACCTCTTCGCGCCTCGGCGCCACGCTCGAGCCGTTTATGGAGGTTGATGCGCTGATCGTGATGGGACGAAATCTCGACGTCGTCTCCCAGGCACAGCTGCGCACCCCCTACGGCCAGCAGCTGGTCACCGACTATGCGAGCTACACGGTAGCCACCGCCATGGTTGAAATTGCCGAGAAGCTGCTTGAAGCAGATGCCGATTCGACCAATAAGCAGTATCTGTTATTGCATGGTGCGATCGCGTTGCTCTCCAAGCATCGGGTTGATGACGGAGCCGTGCTGGATTCCTATATTCTTCGCGCTCTGTCCATTGCCGGCTGGGCCCCCTCGTTCACCGATTGCGTGCGCTGCGGTGCAGCGGGGCCGCATGAGGCACTGAATGTGCACCTGGGCGGGGTGGTTTGCCCCGCCTGCCGGCCAGCGGGATCGCTCGCCCCGCATCCGATCACCATCGGGTACCTGCAAGCCCTGCTGACCGGCGACTGGGACACGGTCGCCCAGGGGGGACCTCGAGCGAAAAAGCAGGCAGCGGATATCGTTGCCAGTTACCTGCAATGGCACCTGGAACGTGCCGTGAAGTCATTAAGACACGTGGAGAGAACATGAGCAAGCTTCGCCCCATCACCGGCCGTCCAGGTCCGGTCGCCCCATACCCGCACCCGGATAACCCGGTGATGCCAAGCATTCCGGCGGCGCTGATCCCCGAGCATATCGCGATCGTCATGGACGGCAACGGGCGCTGGGCGAACCAGCGCGGCCTGCCGCGTACCGAAGGGCACCGGGCCGGGGAGGCCGCGTTGCTCGATGTCATGGCCGGCGCCGTGCAGCTGGGCATCAAGCACGTCTCCGTCTACGCGTTCTCCACGGAAAACTGGAAACGCAGCCCGGAAGAGGTGCGCTTCCTCATGGGGTTCTCCCGCGATGTGCTGCGCCGCCAGCGCGATACCTTGAATTCTTGGGGTGTGCGGATCCGCTGGTCCGGGCGTGAACCGCGCCTGTGGAAATCGGTGGTCAACGAGCTTCGTGCGGCCGAGGAGCTAACCGAAGGTAATCTCGGTTGCCAGCTGACCATGTGCGTGAACTACGGCGGCCGCGCCGAGATTGGCGATGCGCTGTCCGCGATTGCCAAGGACGTCGCAGCCGGGAAGCTGAAGGCCTCGGCGGTGGGGGAGAAAACTCTCGGCAAATACCTCTACGCCCCAGAGCTTCCGGACGTAGATCTTTTCCTGCGTACCAGCGGCGAGCAGCGCACCAGCAACTTCCTGTTGTGGCAGTCGGCCTACGCGGAAATGGTCTTCCTCGATCAGCTTTGGCCAGATGTGGACCGCAGGACGTTATTCACCGCCGTCGAGCAATTTGCGCAACGCGATCGACGTTACGGCGGGGCAGTGGATAAGCCGAAGAATTAGCGCGGCCGGTCGAGGAGCCGAAGCCACAGCGCCAGATCGCGGTAGGCGGCGGCCCTGGCAGGCTCTGCCGAGGTGAAGACGTCATGCATGGCCCCGTGGATTTGCGCGAGCGTCACGAAACTTCCCAACTTCAAGGCACGCAATCGGATCTGGTGTATGTCAATCACCGAGTCGGTGCTCTGCATTGCCGGCGAATAGCTGGTGCTGAAATGCGAAGCGTCAGAACTGATCACAAATATAGGTTGCGTCAGGTTCAGTCCCTTGGCGACGGTGGCGTGTCCGTCGAGAATGGTTTTCATCCAAGCGGTAGTCGGCTGGAATGCCAGCCGCGGCCGCCATAGCCGATGGATGTCCCATTCCCCGACGCCTTGATCGCTCAAAGAATTCCAATAGTGGTCAAATTCCGGCAGTGCCAATTTACGCCGGCCATTGGTGCGGCCGATCGCTTCGAGAATTCCATGCATCGGAACGCGCAAAAATGCGGTGCCTTGAAATTCGAGCCACGGCGCATTGAGCACCAGGGCCTGGATGCGCGGGCCGGTGCGTGCCACCCACAGGCTAAGGATCAGCCCGCCTTGCGAGTGCCCCTGCCCGATGATCGGCAGGTCGGGATGGGCCGTGCCGAGCAGGTCCATGGCGGCTTCTAGTTCCTGGTCATATACCGCGAGGTCATCGACGAAGCCTGGAATTTCGTGTTCGGCCCGAAGACTGCGCCCGTAGCGCCGCAGATCCAAAGCGTAGAAATGGTATCCACGCTGATGCCAGAATTCGGCAAGTTCGCGGTTGAAGAAGTAGTCGCTCCACCCGTGGACGCTGAGCACCACCCCGTTGAACTTTCTCGGTAGGCGGTTGCGCCAACCGGCGGGCTTGTAGCGCACGAGCGTGCCCACTGCCGGCCCCTCGGAATCGGTACCGAAGTCCAAGGTCGTATATTCGAAGCCCTCGCCTAGCGGATCTGCCACCCATTGCCCTGGGTTGGTCGTGGTGGTGAAGTCCGGCCACTGCCCGCTAGGTAAATTCGATGAGACCTTCATATGTTGAAGCATACCGACCGCAAGTTGTCTGAATCGGGAACTTCACGAGAAACTAGTAACCATGCGCATTTATCCCCTGGTCTTCAAGCATGTTTTCACCAAGATGGATCCTGAAAAGGCCCATTACTTCGCCTTTGACGCCATCAAGCTCATGCAACGTGTGGGATTGACCAAGGCAGCCCGAAAGTTTTTTGCCCCCGATCCGAAACTCCAGCGAACCGTGATGGGGATAGATTTTCCATCACCATTCGGCCTGGCAGCCGGGTTTGATAAGGGGGCCACCGGTATTTTGGCGCTGAGCGACATCGGTTTCGGCCATGTCGAAATCGGTACCGTGACCGGTCAGGCCCAGCCGGGCAACCCCTTGCCACGGCTTTTCCGTCTTGTTGATGACCGTGCGGTGATCAACCGCATGGGCTTCAACAATGAAGGAGCCGAGGTCGTCGCCGCCCGCGTCGCCACCGCACGTCAGCGGCTCAAGTCCGACTATGCCGGCACCCGCCCGGTCATCGGAGTGAACATTGGCAAGACCAAGTTGGTCGAACTTGACGATGCGGTGGGCGATTACCTGCAGTCCACGCGTCAGCTGGCCAACCATGCGGATTATTTGGTGGTCAATGTTTCCAGCCCGAACACTCCGGGCCTGCGCCTGTTGCAAAGCGTTGAGTCGCTGCGACCGCTGCTCAGCGAAGTCGGGCAGTTGGCCGATCAGGTCTCCGGCCGCCACATCCCGCTATTGGTGAAGATCGCACCGGATTTGAGCGATGAAGATCTCGTCGATGTCGCGACGTTGGCTACCGAGCTAGGCCTGGACGGGATTATCGCCACCAATACGACGATTGGACGCGAAGACTTGTCCAGCGATGCCGCCAAGGTCGAAGAAATCGGCGCCGGTGGTTTGTCCGGTGCTCCGTTGAAAGAACGCTCGCTGGAAGTGCTTCGCCAGCTACGTGAATTGGTCCCCTCGAAGATGGCCATCATTTCCGTCGGCGGCGTGGAGAACGCCGCCGACGTCGAGACACGGCTCGCTGCGGGCGCCGATCTCGTTCAGGGGTACACCGCGTTCCTCTATGAGGGTCCGTTCTGGGCACGCGCCATCAACAAGGAACTAGCTAGCCGCCGGTAATCTGCTGTCGAAGGATCGGTCTGAAGCTCCCGAAATACCGTTTCGGGAGCTTCGCTGTCTCTGGGTGCCATTTCCCGCATGAAAAACCGCCCAACGCTGGGGGAGAAGCTGGCCAGCCCAATGCGGCCGTGCTCATCGGCACCATCTGTTACCAAATCCAAACCTTGTGGATACTCGCAAAGGGCTGGTAAACCCGTTTACAAGGGCAAATGTGATGCAGCAGTGGTGGCACAGGCTTTCGACTTTTATAACCTTGTAAAGCGATTCACAAGATTTCTATTTTGTGAAAGGCCTCGCTTTATGCGGGGCTGAACGACATAAAAGAAGGGCGGATTCCATAAGGAATCCGCCCTAGAAGATTTGGACAATGAAACTAGTCGATGTCGGCGCCGCGCTTAATCTGCGGCTTCGGCAGGCGCAGCTTGCGGAACTGCATGCCGCGCATCGCCGCGTACATGCGGATTCCACGATCCATGGAGCCGAATTTAGCGACCAAGCGGCGCTTGAGCAGCACCGTAGTGACGATCAATTCGATGATCACCAGGGCGATGACAACCCACAGGGCACCCTGCACGTACATCTGTACCGAGAGGTTCTGATTGAACGTCAACGACAAGATCAGGAATGCGAAGATTACGAACATCATGAATTCGCTGAACATCCAGCGCGAGTCGATGAAGTTACGGGCATAGCGCTTCTGCGGACCCTTGTCGCGAGGCATCAGGTAGCGTTCGTCACCGGTCTCATTAGCGATGCGCAAGCGGTTCTGGGCTTCGATGCGTCGTTGACGATCGGCTTCCTTGGCTGCCTTGCGATCGGTAGGCACTAGTGGGCGCTGGCGGCTGGCTTGCTGCGCGCTGCGCTTAGGGGTCGGGCCAGTCTTGCGGCCGTCAGTTGATTCGGGAGCCAGTGCAGTCGGCTCCTCATTTGCGGGGGATTGAGAGTCATCTTTTTTACGTCCAAACACGCCCCTATCCTACCGGGTTGTTTGCGGCACAGTGACATTAGCAACCTAGGTCATTGCTAGGCTGAAGTCATGACAAATAATTCTTCAGTCGTCGCCTCGAACCATGGCGTCGATGTCACTGCCCTGAAAAGTCATATCGAGAAGAACTTTGAGAAGATCCTCAAAGAGCTCGGTTCGCTGGTAGCCATCCCTGGCGTCGCTTGGGAATCCTTCGATCCGGCCAATCTGGAAGAAAGCGCTCAGGCCGTGGCCGCGCTGGCGCGTGACGCTGGCATGGAGAGCGTTGAGATTCTGCGCGAGCCAGCCGCGGATGGCGTCATGGGCGCACCGGCGGTGGTGGCTCGCCGCATGGCCCAGCCTGGCAAGCCAACCGTCCTGCTCTACGCGCATCACGATGTGCAGCCTCCTGGCAACGAAGAAGACTGGAACACTCCGGCCTTTGAAGCCACGAAGGTGGGGGAGCGGCTCTATGGCCGCGGTGCCGCGGACGATAAAGCGGGCATCATGGTGCACATTGCTTCCCTGCGCGCGGTGCTGGATTCCGTGGCGGATTTTGGTGTCGGCGTCACTTACTTCTTCGAGGGTGAAGAAGAGGCTGGTTCGCCGTCCTTCAGGAACTTCCTGGAGGCGCATCAGGACAAGCTCGCCGCCGACGTTATCGTAGTGGCCGACTCCTCTAACTGGGCCGTGGGAACTCCCGCCCTGACCAGCTCGCTGCGCGGCATGGCGGCCGCGGAAATCACCGTGCGCTCGCTGGGGCACGCAGTTCACTCGGGCATGTTTGGCGGCCCGGTGCTCGACGCACCGGTTCTTGCAGCGAAACTCATTGCGTCATTCCATGATGAAAATGGTTCGGTTGCCGTGCCCGGTTTGGTGGCGAACGATATCGCCGAGGTTGACTTCGATGAGTCCGAGTTCCGCCGCGACAGCTCGGTGCTTGAATCCGTTCAACTGGCAGGCACGGGCAAGATCACGGACCGCTTGTGGAATAAACCAGCGCTCAGTGTCATTGGAATGGATATGCCTAGTGTTGATCGCTCGTCCAATACCCTGATCCCGCAAACGCGCTTCAAGGTATCGATGCGTTTGGCTCCAGGGCAGGAACCAAGCCAGGCCTTGGCCTCGCTGGAAGCTCATGTGAACTCCGTGGACCTGCGTGGTGCCGAGGTGCAGTTTGTGGCTACCGAAGCAGGTAGCGCCTATCAGGCGGATCTTGAAGCTTCGGCTAATGGCACCGCACGCTGGGCCCTGGAGCAGTCGTGGGGAGTTGAGCCGGTCAGCATGGGCCTGGGTGGATCGATTCCGTTCATTGCAGATCTGCTCGACGTATTCCCGCAGGCCCAGATCCTGGTGACCGGCGTGGAAGACCCCGACTCGCGGGCGCACTCGGCTAATGAGTCGCTTCACATTGGGGACTTCCAGAAGGCGATTGTCGCAGAAGCCTTGCTGTTGGCGCGGATTAATTCCGAAGGCCTGTGAACCGCGTCATACAAGGAGAAGTTCTGAGAGCATTTTCAGCGACCGCGACGTAGTATTGAATCAAGAAAAGGCGCCATATAACCTGAAGATATTCGGGCCGACGGTGTCACACCAAGCAGTATGGGAGGAAAATCATGACTGCAGCAGTTGACCAGACCAAGGGTGACTCAACCGAGCTACCAACCCACGAGGTAGAAATTTCCGACGTGGCTGCGCAGAAGGTGCGTTCACTTCTGGAGCAGGAAGGCCGTGACGACCTTCGTTTGCGTATCGCCGTTCAGCCTGGCGGCTGCTCGGGCCTGATTTACCAGCTCTACTTTGACGAGCGCATGCTCGAGGGTGACGCGCTGCGTGACTTCGACGGCGTAGAGGTCATCGTCGACAAGATGAGCGTGCCGTATCTCTCCGGCGCTTCGATCGATTTCGAAGACACAATTTCAAAGCAGGGCTTCACCATTGATAACCCTGCAGCCTCCGGCTCCTGTGCCTGTGGAGATTCCTTCCACTAGGCCTTAGGGAACTAACGCCGCCGTTCAAACGTTGAAGAAATTTCTCGTTAGAACGGCGGCGTTTTTCGGTATTCTGGGGTCGAAGAGGGTAAGCTCTACATTAAGTAGTAAAACTATGTTTCCCTTCGTGAGCCACCTCACCGTGCAACTCGTTTAGCCGCGAGGTGACTTATGAAGACCACATTCTGCACCAACAAAGAGGAAGGGCCGTCTGTGAGTTCGCAACACCGAACCGGCAGTCTCGGATCCGCCAAGGCAAAAGTTATTGCCTTGGTTGGCGCCGGCGCATTGCTGCTGACGGGATGTACAGCGGAGGCTAAACGCGGTTGGCTCCCAAATGTGGAGCGCGATACCACGAACCACACTGGAGCAATCCAGGATCTATGGGTTCACTCTTGGATCGCCGTGATCATTATCGGAATTCTGACCTGGGGTCTGATGCTTTGGTGCGTCGTGGCTTACCGTCGCCGTAAGACCGATACTGGTTACCCACGTCAGCTGAGCTACAACCTGCCATTGGAGATCTTCTACACGGCCATTCCTTTGGTCCTTGTTTTGGTCTTCTTTAGCTTCAATAACACTGTTGAGAAGTCAATCAACGCACCTGTGGATTCCGAGGTCGTCGTAGACGTCCGCGCGAAGCAGTGGTCGTGGGACTTCAACTACAGCTACCAGGGCCAGGAGAAGTACTTCGCTGGCGAACAGGCTCACCTGAACAAGGACGGCTCGGCTGGCGTGAAGGAATCACTGCCTACCTTGTACCTGCCTGCAGGTAAGTCGGTAACGCTCGAGCTTAACAGCCGCGATGTTATCCACTCGTTCTGGGTTCCAGCATTCCTTCAGAAGCTGGACATGATTCCAGGCAAGACCAACTACATCTACCTGACCCCACAGGTTGAGGGTAACTTCGATGGCAAGTGCGCCGAGCTTTGCGGCGAGTACCACTCGGAGATGCTCTTCAACGTTGCGGTCGTTAGCGACGCAGAGTTCAAGGCTGAACTTGCCAAGCTGGAAGATGGCCACATTGGTGAGGAATACGACCGTCAGCCTAACAAGGTCAACTCCATCGTTGTGGAGCACGGTCACGCAGAGGAAGGAGAGTAATCGCTATGACTACGTTTGAGTATGCTACCGACGACGTCAAGTCGATTGCCCCATCCGTCGTGCCGAAGTCAAAGGGTCGACTCTTTGTCGACTACATTACTTCGACCGACCACAAGAAGATCGGGTACATGTACCTGATCACCTCGTTCATCATGTTCTGCATCGGTGGCGTCATGGCGCTGCTGATTCGTGCGGAACTGTTCGAGCCAGGTATGCAGATCCTGCAGACCAAGGAACAGTACAACCAGCTGTTCACCATGCACGGCACCGTCATGCTTCTGATGTTCGCAACCCCGCTCTTCGCAGGTTTTGCCAACGTGATGATGCCACTGCAGATCGGTTCCCCGGATGTGGCCTTCCCACGTCTGAACGCATTGGCCTTCTGGTTCTTCTCCTTGGGCTCGACTATCGCCCTGGCTGGCTACCTCACCCCTCAGGGTGCCGCTAGCTTCGGTTGGTTCGCTTACGCACCATTGTCGAACACCACCTTCTCGCCAGGCATCGGTGGAGACCTTTGGGTCTTCGGCCTTGCACTGTCGGGCTTCGGTACCATCCTTGGCGCCGTCAACTTCATCACCACCATCATCTGCTTGCGTGCTCCTGGCATGACCATGTGGCGCATGTCGATCTTCGCGTGGAATACCTTGATCACCTCGATCTTGGTCCTGATGGCCTTCCCACCGCTGGCAGCTGCGCTGTTCGCCTTGGGTGCAGATCGCCGCTTCGGGGCACATATCTTCGACCCGGATAATGGTGGCGCCGTTCTCTGGCAGCACCTGTTCTGGTTCTTCGGTCACCCAGAGGTCTACATTATTGCGTTGCCGTTCTTCGGTATCGTTTCGGAGATCTTCCCGGTCTTCAGCCGTAAGCCGATCTTCGGCTACAAGGGTCTGGTTTTCGCGACCATCTCCATTGCAGCTCTGTCGGTCTCCGTTTGGGCTCACCACATGTACGTGACCGGTTCCGTGATGCTGCCGTTCTTCGGCTTCATGACGATGCTGATCGCGGTGCCGACCGGCGTGAAGTTCTTCAACTGGATCGGTACCCTGTGGCGAGGTTCGATTACCTTCGAAACTCCAATGCTGTGGAGCATCGGCTTCCTGATCACCTTCTTGTTCGGTGGACTGACCGGTATCATCCTTTCCGCTCCATCGCTTGACTTCCACGTTTCTGATACCTACTTCGTGGTGGCACACTTCCACTACGTGGTCTTCGGTACCGTGGTGTTCGCAATGTTCGCCGGCTTCTACTTCTGGTGGCCAAAGTGGACCGGCAAGATGCTCAACGAGCGCCTTGGCAAGATCCACTTCTGGCTGCTGTTCATCGGCTTCCACGGAACCTTCCTCATCCAGCACTGGCTGGGCGTTATGGGTATGCCACGTCGTTACGCTGACTACATGCCAGAAGATGGCTTCACCGCCATGAACCAGGTTTCGACCGTGTTCGCCTTCATCTTGGGCATGTCGATGATTCCGTTCTTCTGGAACGTGTGGGTCACCCACCGCAATGGCAAGAAGGTTGAAGTTGACGATCCATGGGGCTTCGGCGCATCGCTGGAGTGGGCAACCTCTTGCCCTCCACCACGTCACAACTTCCACTCGATCCCACGAATCCGTTCCGAGCGCCCAGCGCTGGATCTGCACCACCCAGAACTGAGTGGCCGTTCCACTCCTACTGCTGGTGCCGCAAAGATCTTCGGACCGGCTGACCAGAAGGACCTGTAAAGATGAAAGTTGAATCCTGGCTTTTCCTGGGTGGAATCTTCTTCTTCACCCCAGTGGCAGTTGTCTATGGCTACATGACCAACTGGAACGAATGGGTAGGCCTGCTGGCTCTGCTCATGCTCACCGGTTTGTCGGCCATGGTCGGCGGTTACCTGTTCTTCACCGCCAAGCGTGTTGGTGCTCGTCCCGAGGACCGCATTGATGGCGAAATCCACGAGAACGCCGGAGACCTCGGTCTGTTCTCGCCATGGAGCTGGTGGCCACTGGTACTTGCCGGTGCCGCAGCAATTGGCTTCCTCGGCTTGGCCGTTGGATGGTGGGTCTTCTACATTGGAGCAGGCCTAGCCGTAGTCGCACTAGTTGGCTGGGTTTACGAATACAGCCGCGGCGATCACGCCCACTAAGTAGTTCTCTTAACGGGGTGACAAGTTTTTACTTGTCACCCCGTTAGTATTTTAAGCAGCACCACCGTGTCAAAGGAGATCCTCGTGCGCTACTCGCCGACGCCAGCCGTTACCGCCACACTCGATGCACAGAGTAAGACGAGCAAGTATCGCCAGATCCGTGACATTCTGAAGACGCATGCCCGCGAGGCCTGCAAGCCAGGTTATAAGCTACCGCCCGAGCGTGAGCTGGCCGCTCACTTTGGCGTGGCGCGAAAGACCATCCGCCAGGCAATTGATGCCCTGGTCGATGAGCAGGTACTCAAACGCGTGGTCGGCATCGGCACCTTCGTGGTCCCGGAAAAAATGGACCTTCGCGTACGGCTGCACTCGTATTCCGAAGATATGATGCGCCGCGGCATGGTGCCCGACGCACGCGTGCTGGAATTCGACGAACTCAAGGCATCCGCCTACCTCAGCGCGCAGCTCATAGTTGACGAGGGCACGGCGGTGATCCGCTTCAAGCGTCTGCTGCTTGCGGACGGCACCCCCATGAGCCTCGATGAGAACTACATGCCCGCGGACCTGGTGCCAGGCTTCACCGACGGTCCGCCGCCATCCAAGCTCTATCAGGCGCTCCACGAGCGCTACGGCATCTTGCTGGAATGGGGCGAAGACCAGGTCGAAAGCACCGCCGCAAGCAGCGCACAAGCGTTGCTGCTCGGTGTTGAACCTGGCTTCCCACTTCTGCAGATCACCCGATATGCCTACATTGGCGAGCGTCTTGCCGACTATTCGGTTTCGCTGTACCGCTCGGATCGATACAAGCTCTTTGTGCCGCTGCAACGGCTCGGAACGCGCACACCCCGCTACACGGAGAACTTCTAGCCTTAGAAGCGCGCACAGCGGCTCTGGCGAGTGTTCCACCATTGCCTAATTGCTTCCGACCGCCCTCAGCGCCGTAGCTCTCCTGCGCTGACTACCGAATCAAAAATCATGCATTCGCTCCTGCTTTATTGTTCTGCGAGATTGGGGTCTGAGGAAGATCGGTACGGAAATTCACGCTAAAGAGTCTGAGGCCTGTTGAATGGGTTCCATGGCGGTCGATTTTCTAAGTGATGAGCAGGCAGCAGGGTTCGGCGGATTCCCCGACGAGGTATCGGCGGAGGACCTGGAACGTTTCTGTTGGTTGGACGATGCAGACCTGTCGGTAGTTGGTCGCCGTCGGGGAATGCACAATCGCCTGGGATTTGCTGTCCAACTGATCACGGTGCGGGTGGCAGGACGGTTCCTGACGGATCCATTGGCTGTTCCGTGGCCGGTGGTGGAATTCCTGGCCGGGCAGTTGGATATTGCGGATGCTTCCGTGCTCAAGCTGTATGCGCAGCGGGGACAGACCGGGTATGAGCATGCCGCGGAAATTTCCATCGTGTACGGGTATGCGGATTTCTCCGATTCGGCCAGCCACGCGGAGCTGAGGCTGTTCCTGGAGGCCCGGGCCTGGACGTCGTCGGAGGGACCGGTGCGTCTGTTTGAACGGACGGTGCTCTGGCTGCGTGAACGCAAGGTCCTTCTCCCCGGCGTCTCTACGTTGACACGACTGGTTATAGAGGTCCGTGCCGGAGCAAATGACCGCCTCCATTCCATGCTGGTTGACGCGGCCGGCCCCGCCTTGATCCTGGAATTGGAAGGCCTGCTTCGCGTTGGGGAGGGATCACGGCTGACCGCGTGGGAAAGATTGCGGACCGGGCCCTCGAGGGTATCGGTGCCAGAGTTGTTGCGGCAGTTGGAGCGGCTGGGTCGCTTGCGGGCACTGGGTGCCGGGTCCATCGATGTGGAGATGATCCCCGAGGGTCGGATGAATGCCCTAGCCCGCTACGGGTTGGCGGGCAAGACCTCATCGCTTCGAGAACTATCAGACCAGCGGCGGGGTGCGACACTGCTCTGTGCCGTGCGCGCCTTGACGTCAGAAGTTGCCGATGATTTGTGTGATGCCTTGGACGCCATTGTCACCGAACGCGTTCTTCGCAAGGCAGCCAGGGAATCCAGTGCCGCCCGGTTGAAATCCCTGCCACGCTTGTCCAAGGCCTCACTGCAATTGGCGAAGGCCGCGAAAACACTGGTCGAGGTGTTGGACAACACGGAGTATTCCGGCGCAGAGGCCGCCTCGGTGCTGGCCGATCAGGTTTCCTTGCCCGAGATACGCGCCGCGCTGGAGGTGGTGAACGAAGTGGTGAATCCCGACGGAACCGGGGCGGACACTGCAACCGAGATGATGCGCCGGTTCGCCACCGTGCGCTCGTTCCTGCCGGCGTTGGCCGCGGCGGCACCCTTCGGGGCCACCGCGGGCGGGACGCCAACGTTGGCGGCGCTGACGGCGCTGCCGGAAGTTCTGGACGGCCGCAAAAAGGACCCGGCCGAGGTTGATCTGTCCGTGCTCTCGCCGGCTTGGCAGCGTCTTGTCACGGTTGCGGAGGAGATCGACCGCAAGGCCTATACGGTGGCGGTGATGGAGGCCGTCCATAAGGCGCTGCGGCGTAGGGACATTTTCGTGGTGGGTGGGCGTCGCTGGGGAGATCCCCGGGCGCGGTTGCTCACCGATCCGGCGTGGCAGAAAACCAAGACTGAGACCTTGAGGGCGCTCCAGCTGCCGGAAGAGCCAGCGGACCACCTGGCCGATGTTCGCCACCGCCTTGATGCCCGTTATCTTGCGGCGGCCGAGCAACTGGCCGACAATCCCGCGATACGCATTGATGATTCCGGCAAAGTCCACCTCTCACCTTTGGAGGCCAAGACGATACCGGAGTCACTGACGCAGTTGCGGAGGTTGGTCTCCGGGATGCTGCCGCGGGTGGACCTGCCCGATGTGCTGCTGGAAGTGCATTCCTGGACGGGGTTCCTCTCGGAATTCAGCCACGTCTCGGAGGCCTCCGCAAGGATGGGCCAGCTCAGCGTTTCGGTCGCCGCCATCCTGGTTGCCGAGGCATGCAACGTCGGCCTGACACCGGTGGTCAAGGAAGGCCACCCCGCACTGACTCGGGGACGCCTGACGCACGTAGATCAAAACTATGTACGCGCCGATACGCTTCGCGCGGCCAACGCCCGTCTAATCCAGGCCCAGTCCGGTCTGGGACTCGCGCAACGCTGGGGCACAGGCTTGTTGGCGTCAGTCGACGGAATGCGGTTCGTGGTGCCGGTGGCCACCGTCAATTCCGGGGCAAATCCCCGGTACTTTGGCCACGGTCGTGGATTGACTTGGCTGAACTATCTCAACGACCAGGTCTCCGGGCTGGGTGCCGTCGTGGTCCCGGGAACGGTCCGCGATTCCCTGCATATTTTGGATGGGCTGCTCGATCTTGATGGCGGCCAACGCCCCGAAATGGTCGCCACCGATACGGCCTCCTACTCGGACCAGGTTTTCGGGCTCTTCACCCTGCTCGGATACCGGTTCTCACCCCGCCTGGCAGGGTTACCGGACCAACGGTTCTGGCGCGTCGACGCCACGGCGGACTATGGGAAGCTGAACGCGGTGGCCGGCCGCAACCGAATCAACATGGAGCTCATTACGGCGAACTGGCCGGACATGCTTCGCCTTGCCGGGTCCTTGACCGCCGGGACGGTGCGCGCCTCGGAAATCCTGCGGGTCACCCAGGGCGGTGGGACACCAACTCTGCTCGGAAAGGCGTTGGCGGAGTACGGCAGAATAGCCAAGACCGAGCATCTGCTGGACTTCATCGATGCCGACGAGGGTTATCGTCGGCAAATCCACACCCAGTTGACTGTGCAGGAATCCAGACATGCGCTGGCCAGACTCGTCTTTCATGGCAGGAGAGGCCAGATACGCCAGTCCTACCGGGAGGGCCAGGAAGACCAACTTGGCGCACTCGGTCTGGTGCTGAACGCGGTCATCTTGTGGAACACCCGCTACCTGGACGCCGCGCTCACCGAACTCCGCGACCGCGGCGTCCCCGTTGCCGACGAGGACGTACAACGACTGTCGCCGCTGGTCTCGGAACACATCAACATGCTGGGTCGCTACTCTTTCGCCGCGGACTCCACCGGCACGCAACTTCGACCTTTCAGGAACCCCGACGAGGACCGGGAAGCCTGAACGAAGCAATACAGCGCTGACATCTACCGGCCCGCGAGGGGAACCCTCTGCGGGACGCCTGATTGAGCGCGTATGAATTTAGCCTGGGCTTAGACGTTTGAATTTCATCGACATCATTATTCGCTTTTGTGAAATCCTAAACGGGGATGGTGAATATTCAGGTGAAGTCAGATTACGGCGATCCGATCTGATGCTAGACGCGCGTGACAATGCATATCGTGCCAACCATCAGCATGTAGCACCTGTTGACGCTTGATACCTTCCGTTAGATATCCGCTCTTGTGCGCAACTATGCATGAGGCAGGGTTGTTGACGGAATGTGCAAGTTCAAGCCTGTGGAAGTGCGCCATATCGAACGCCCAAGTAGACAGCTCGCGTAGCCCCCTAGGCGCCACATTTGCTCCGCGTCCCTGAGGGAGAACCCAGTAGGAAAGTTCGCCTGCACCATTAGCCAGATCGATGCGCCGTAGACTGATCTGTCCGATCGTTTCCCCGTCGCGAGATATTGACCAGCCCGCACCGGACTCATCTTGCCAGCGGGAAGGCCAGTGGAGCACCCATTTTTTAGCATCGTCGGTGGTCATGGTTTTTCCATGCCACTGTATGATCGCCGGGTCTTGGTAAGCCTCCACCACCACGGGAACGTCTGCGAGTTCCCAAGGCCGCATTACCAAATCATCGACTTCCAGAATCGGCTGTTTCAGCCGCGCAAATTCACCTAGCGGTATTACTGGCTCCTGCAAATTTAGGATCCTCCGATTTGATCGCTACAGCATCCTGACGGAGCGTTAGGATGCTTAGTCAATGACAGCTGCGACTGCTTCAATTTCTACAAGCTGGTTCGTATAGCCGAGAACAGTAACACCCATCAATGTGCTGGGAACGTCGTGGTCACCGAAGGCCGCACGAATTACTTCCCATGCGGCAACAAGATCTGCCTGGTCTGAGGATGCCACAAGGACACGTGTGCTGATGACGTTTTCTACGCCCGCACCTGCCGTTTCCAAGGCGATACACATGTTCTCGAAAGCCTTAGCGGCTTGTACGCGGTAGTCGCCGACCCCAGCGGTCGATCCGTCCTGGTTCAACGGGCAGGATCCCGCCAAGAAGATAAGACGCGCATCGCTGGGAGCAGTCGCCGCGTAAGCGTACTCAGCGACATCGGAAAGGGCTTCAGATCGAATAAGCGTGACCGTAGGTTGTTGCATGCTTGTCCTCTAAGTGTCTCGGCTTCTGATAGATTCCCAGCCTATCTGAGGGAACGATTGCCGCCGCGGAAAGTCAGTTCCGTGCCGACCGAACGATTTCATGTAGCCGCTAAAATTTCACGGATCAAAAACGGAGAATCTGTCACTAATCTTTGACTGCCAATCTGAACCTGTGTCCGAAAGATATTGCCTGTGTATGGTCCGCCGAAGTCTCCTGGGAACGCGCCCGCTTGAGGAACCTTGACCGGGCATGTTGAGGCAATCACTGCATGGAAGCTTATGGTGGTGTCATGCCTCGTTTATCCGACGCATGACACCACCGCTATTCGGTTAGGCCAATTCGAGGAACCCGAGTCGCTTATATAGCTCCAGCGCAGCACCGGAAGTTCCATCACCGATCCGGAGACTCAGCGTGTCCGCGCCATGCTTCTTACACGCAGACATGGCAGCGGTAATCAAGGTGCGGCCCAGTCCATGCCCCTGATGCCGAGGATCAACAAAAAGATCGATGATGAATGGGCCGAGTAAGTCTTCATCCCAGATCGACTCCTTGACAACAAAGATCGCCCCAATCGGCGTTCCCTGTTGCATTGCGACAAAAGAAGCATTTTCGAGGAGCTGCCCATACTCGTGAGCGAAGGTTTCTTCCATCTCGGATTGCGCTTCTTCAAGAGTTCCGGCCGCAATGCCAGGTGGGTATGCTGCGAAATACGCATCAGCTAGTGCTGCCGAGGATGATGATTCTGCATGGCAGATATCTGCGTACGAAGAAACGGCGGGAGTGAAATCTGCGTGCTGAAGAACAGCTTGTAAAACGTCGGAGGGCATGACAAATCCATTCGTAGGTCTTCTGAACTAGTTGCGAGAAAACTTTATGAATGGAACATGATTCGAATCTAGCACCGAAAAGATCAATGGGCTACAGAAAATTTTCCAATACTTTTGAGTTGTTGAAGAGGCTCAAGTGACCTTCGATGGAAGTGTCCCGTAAGA